>JAYTIR010000324.1:0-3802 GCA_043731765.1 Burkholderiales bacterium | reverse complement strand
TCGACGATTACGAAATGTTCGTCAAGGTGCAGAGCGAATCGGCCGTGCGCCATCTGGCCTCGTCATTTGCCTACGACGCCGAGGAAAAGCAGGACATTGCCCGTGAACCCACGCTGCTCGAAAGCGCGGACGTCGTGGCGCGCGCACTCGTGAAGGAGTTGCAGGCGCGGCTCGAACAGGCCGGCGTGGTGGTCGAGGAAGCGCGGCTCACCCACCTAGCCTATGCGCCCGAGATCGCGCAGGTGATGCTGCGCCGGCAACAGGCCGAGGCGATCATCGCCGCCCGCCAGAAGATCGTGCACGGCGCCGTGTCCATGGTGGAAATGGCGCTGACCGAATTGTCCGCGAAAAAGGTCGTCGAACTCGACGACGAGCGCCGCGCGTCGATGGTGTCCAACCTGATGGTCGTGCTGTGCGCCGAGTCCGAAGTGCAGCCCGTCATCAACACCGGCACGCTTTACACCTGATCCGCCTCCCAAGGCGTCACCTGTTCGAGGCCATGATGCTCCAACTCGCGCGACCACTATTCATCCTGGTGCTGGTCATCAGCACGATCCTCATCGGTGTCACCACCGACCGGCTGCCCGTGCAACTCGCCTCGCACTTCGGCGCCGGCGGAGTGCCCAACGGCTGGATGAGCCGCAATGGCTACCTGTTGTTCATGCTCGCCTTCGCCGTCGGCGTGCCTCTCGTGGTCGTGCTGAGCATGACCGTCCTGCCGCGCCGGATGGTCAAGGGCATCAACATTCCGCATCGCGACTACTGGCTCGATCCGGCGCGGCGCGAAGCCACGCTGCGCTATATCGAAACGCACGCGTATTGGCTGGGCTCGCTGATCGCGGTGTTCATCGCGGCCATGCATCTGCTGCTGATCGAAGCGAACGCGACGCAGCCACCCCACCTTCCCGGCCCGCTGTTCGTTACCGTGCTCGTGATGTTCCTGGTGACGTTGGGGATCCTGATGCTGACGCTGGTGCTGCACTTTCGCCACAAGTCCTAGTACCGCGGACTAAGCCCCTGCCCCGACGCCGACGATGGCAGAAAAAAAAGCCTTCCTGCTTCGTGTCGATCCGGCCTTATGGGCGGAAATCGAACGCCTGGCCCAGGCCGAATTGCGCAGCGCCAATGCGCAGGTCGAATTCCTGTTGCGCGATGCGCTGGGGCGGCGCGGCGCCCTCTCCAAACGCGCAAAGCATCCGGCCGAGAGTGAATCGGGAGATTGAATCCGTTCAGCTAGGCGAGTACGGTAGCGAGGAATTTACCGCAGGCGACGATCTCCTCGAGTACTGCGGCGTGGGGCATCGGATACGCGTGCCATTCCACATTCCAGCCGCCGTCGACCAGCGCACGCCGGGATAATTCCGCCCAGGCGAATTGGACCACTGGATCCTGCGTCCCGTGCGCCATGAACACGGGAAGATCGAGGTTCGCGGGTGCGGCCTCGGTGGCAAGGTTCGGCGCATCGATGAGGTAGGTCGACAACGCCACGATGCCCGCCAGCCTCGCGGAATGTCGCAGTCCGGCGTAGAGGGCGATCGCCCCGCCCTGCGAGAATCCAGCCAATACAATCCGTCGCGGCGCAATGCCACGCTGGATCTCGCTGGCGATCAGCGCCTCGACTTGCGCCTGCGATTTCCGCACGCCGGCCAAATCCGCTCGCGAATTGAAGTTGGCCTCCCTGATGTCGTACCAGGCGCGCATCACCATGCCGTTGTTGATCGTGACCGGAATCACCGGCGCATGGGGAAACAGGAAACGCACCGCTTTTCCGCGCGGCAGGCCAAGCGAAGCGACGACACCGGACCAGCCGTTGCCGTCGTCACCCAGGCCGTGCAGCCAGATGACGGCAGCGTCGGGATTCGGCGCGGTATTGATTTCGATGGCAGGCAACAATTCGGTGGTCATCCAGCGTTTCCCGTGAGTAAATGCAGCCCCATGCGACGGGCCAAAAAAATCCGGCGGCAGGCCGGACCATATCGAGCAGCAAGACCCTGATTCTAGCCCGACTTTCGTGGACGGTAAGTGCGCGTTGGCGTATCATTCGCGCCCTGACGCTTGCGGGGACACAATCCCCGTTTCGCGTGCGTCGCGAGACCTACCGGTTCTTTCGCGCGTCCCAAAAACACAATTTTTGCGGAGTCCCCGAATGTCTGCAACTTCAGTTGCCATCCCTGCTGCATTGCGCGAAGTCGCGCTCGACGACAAATACGAGCTCGACTCCGGTCGTGTTTACCTGACCGGCGCGCAGGCATTCGTCCGGCTCCTGATCCTGCAACGCCAGCGCGACAAGCTGGCCGGCCTCAACACCGGTGGCTTTGTCTCGGGCTACCGCGGTTCCCCGCTCGGCGCGCTGGACCAATCGTTGTGGAAGGCGCAGAAGTTCCTCGACCGCGCCAACATCAAGTTCCAGCCGGGCCTGAACGAAGATCTCGCGGCGACCTCCATCTGGGGCTCGCAGCAGGTGAATCTGCATCCCGGCGCCAAGGTCGATGGCGTGTTCGCGATGTGGTACGGCAAGGGTCCCGGCGTGGACCGCTGCGGCGACGTGTTCAAGCATGCAAACCATGCCGGCACATCCAGGCACGGCGGCGTGCTGGTGCTGGCCGGTGACGATCACGCGGCGAAGTCCTCCACCCTGCCCCACCAGTCGGACCACATGTTCTCCGCGGCGATGATGCCGGTGCTCTATCCATCGTCGGTGCAGGAAATCCTCGACCTCGGCCTGCACGGCTGGGCAATGTCGCGTTACTCGGGTTGCTGGGTCGGCTTCAAGTGCGTCGCCGACACGGTGGAGAGCTCATCGTCGGTGTACATCGATCCGGCGCGTACCAGAATCATCGTCCCCGATGACTTTCCGGTGCCACGCGATGGCTTGTCGATACGCTGGCCCGACGGCTTTCTCGAAACCGAAGCGCGGATGCAGGATTACAAAATCTACGCGGCGCTGCATTACTGCCGCGTGAATGAACTCAACAAGATCGTCATCGACTCACCCAAGCCCCGGCTGGGCATCGCCACGTCGGGCAAGAGCTATCCGGACGTGCGGCAGGCGTTGGTCGATCTTGGCATCACCGAGGCCGACGCCGCGGAAATGGGCCTGCGCGTCTACAAGATCGCGATGCCGTGGCCGCTCGAGCCGGAAGGCGTGCGCAACTTCGCCGAAGGCCTCGAGGAAATCCTGGTCGTCGAGGAAAAGCGGCAGATCGTCGAGTATCAGCTGAAGGAACAGCTCTACAACTGGCGCGACGACGTGCGTCCGCGCGTGGTCGGCAAGTTCGACGAAAAAGGCGAGTGGGTGCGCCCGCACGGTGACTGGCTGCTCCCCGCCGCTGCCGAACTCACGCCCGCAATGATTGCGCGCGTGATCGCCAAGCGCATCGAGCGGCTGCAACTGCATCCACGCAAAATGGAAGAACTGCGCGCGCGCGTCGACTGGATCAATGCCAAGGAAGCCGCACTCTCCAAGCCCAACATCGACCTGGTGCGCCAGCCGTACTTCTGCTCGGGTTGCCCGCACAACACGTCGACCAAACTGCCCGATGGCAGTCGCGCCACCGCAGGTATTGGCTGTCACGTGATGGCGATCTGGATGGACCGCAGCACGACCGAATTCACGCACATGGGCGGCGAAGGCGTGCCATGGATCGGCCAGGCGCCGTTCACCGAAGAGAAGCACATCTTCGCGAACCTGGGCGACGGCACGTACTACCACAGCGGCATCCTCGCGATCCGCGCCGCGGTCGCGGCCGAAGTCAACATCACCTACAAGATCCTCTACAACGATGCGGTCGCGATGACCGGT
>JAYTIR010000323.1:0-7931 GCA_043731765.1 Burkholderiales bacterium | reverse complement strand
TTGGGACAGGACACCTTGCGCAAGGTGGTGGCACGAACGCTTGCCTCCGATCCCGCGTTGACCGCGGAGACGCTGCCGGAATGGCTGACGTCGCGCCGGAAATTCTGGAAGTTCAACGACGCGGTTCGCTTCCTGCATACCCCACCCCCGCGGCTGAACGCATTGACGCAACACGCGCTCGATGCGCGCACCCATCCGGCGTGGACGCGGCTCAAATTCGATGAATTGCTGGCACAGCAACTGTCGCTGAAGGCGCATCGGCAGGCGCGCTCACTTCGCCGTGCCCCGGTGCTGACGGGTACGGGCGCGCTGACCAAAAAGCTGCTCGGGCGCGTGCCGTTCAAGCTAACGCGCGCGCAGGAGCGCGTGTGCCGCGAGATAGCCCATGACCTGAAACGCGCTTCGCCGATGCAGCGCCTGCTGCAAGGCGACGTGGGGTCCGGCAAGACGATTGTGGCGGCGCTGGCTGCGTTGCAGGCCATCGAATCCGGCAAGCAGGTCGCGTTCATGGCGCCGACGGAAATCCTGGCGGAGCAACACTATCGCAAGCTCGCGATGTGGCTCGAAGGCCTCGGCGTGCGGATCGCGTGGCTTTCCGGTTCGCTTCCGGCCAAGGAGCGCAAGAGCGCGATCGCGGCGCTGGCGAGCGGCGAGGCTCAGTTCGCGATCGGCACGCACGCATTGTTCCAGGAGGGTGTCGATATTCCGAAACTCGGCCTTGCGATCATCGACGAGCAGCATCGCTTCGGCGTGGCACAGCGGCTGGCGTTGCGCGGCAAGGGCCTGGCCGAGGCGCACCAACTGATGATGAGCGCGACGCCGATTCCGCGCACGCTGGCGATGACTTTCTATGCTGACCTCGACGTCAGCGTCCTTGACGAAATGCCGCCGGGACGCAAGCCGGTTGCGACACGGCTCGTCAATCAGAAGCGGCGGCGGGAGATCGTGGCGTGGGTCGGCAAGGCGTGCGCCGAAGGCCGGCAGACCTACTGGGTGTGTCCGCTGATCGAGGAGTCCGAAAAACTCGAATTGCAAACGGCAGTCGCCCTCCATGAAGAATTGACGGCGGCGCTGCCCGACCCCATCAAGGTAGGTCTTCTCCATGGCCGAATGAAGCCGAAGGACAAGGCCGCGACGATGGATGCCTTCGTGAAGGGCGACATCGATGTGCTGGTGGCGACCACCGTGATCGAAGTCGGCGTCGACGTTCCCAATGCGTCGATCATGGTCATCGAACATGCCGAGCGCTTCGGATTGTCGCAATTGCACCAGTTGCGCGGACGCGTGGGGCGCGGCGCGGCGGAGTCGACGTGCGTGCTTCTGTTCGAAGAGCCGGTCGGCGAAGTGGCCAAGATGCGGCTCAAGGTGATCTTCGAAAACAACGACGGCTTCGAGATCGCGCGCCAGGACCTGTTGATCCGCGGCCCGGGAGAGTTTTTGGGCGCCCGGCAATCCGGCGTGCCGATGCTGCGCTTTGCCGACCTGGAGCGCGACGTCGCGGTGATCGAGCAGGCGCGCGACGCGGCGGAGGAACTGCTACAGAAGGAACCTGCCGCCGCGCAGGCGCATCTCGAACGCTGGCTGGGCGGGAAGGCCGATTTCATCAAGGCATGAGCGGGAACTGAGAGGTAACTGAGTCTGCCGATTTCTTGCCCCAAATCAAAGTGTTGGGGGGCGGATCGGCCATTGCGATGGGGTAGAATGGTCGCCGAAGGATCGACCGAAACCATGGCCCTCTACGCACTCGGCTTGAACCACGCGACCGCGCCCATCGAGGTGCGGGAACGCGTTGCGTTTCCGCCGGACGCGCTGGGCGATGCGCTGCGTGACCTGGTCGGCGCGCGCCGGGTGAAGGAAGCCGCGATTCTCTCGACATGCAATCGCACCGAAGTCTACTTCCACGGGGATGATCCCGATCCGGTCGCACACTGGCTCGCAGGCTTTCACAACTTGCCGCAAGGTTCACTCCATCCGTACGTGTACACGCTGCCGCAGGATCGCGCGGTGACGCACGCGTTCAGGGTCGCGAGTGGACTTGATTCGATGGTGTTGGGCGAGCCGCAGATCCTGGGCCAGATGAAACATGCGGTGCGGTCGGCGGAAGCGGCAGGGTCACTCGGACTCGTATTGAACCGGTTGTTCCAGCGCACGTTTGCCGTCGCCAAGGACGTGCGCACGCAAACGGACATTGGCAGCGCATCCATTTCAATGGCCGCGGCCGCGGTAAAACTCGCCGAACGTATCTTCCCTTCCATCGCGGAACAGCGGCTGCTGCTGATCGGCGCCGGGGAAATGATCGAACTTGCGGCCGCGCACTTCGCCGCCAAGACGCCGAAGTCGATTACCGTGGCGAACCGGACTTTCGAGCGAGGCAGCCAGCTCGCTGCGCGTCTCGGCGCGGAAGCCATCACGTTGAACGAACTTCCCAACCGGCTGGCGCAGTTCGACATCATCGTCACATGCACGGCCAGCACGCTGCCGATCCTGGGCAAGGGAACGCTCGAGCGCGTGGTCAAGCAACGCAAGCATGCGCCGGTGTTCATTGTCGATCTCGCAGTGCCGCGCGACGTGGAGCCGGAAGCCGCGGAACTCGACGACGTCTTTCTCTACAGCGTCGATGACCTCTCGGAGATCGTGAAGGACAACCTGCAGATTCGACGCGAGTCGGTCGTGCAGGCCGAACAGATGATCGCCGACCAGTCCGGACATTTCCTGCGCTGGCTCGAAGGCCGGACGATCGTGCCGACCATCGCAGCACTCCATGGCCATCATGACGGTCTGCGCTCGGCGGAACTCGATCGCGCGCGCAAGATGCTCGCGGCCGGCGAATCGCCGGACAAGGTTCTCGACGCGCTGGCTCGGGGCCTGACCAACAAGTTCCTCCACGCTCCGTTGTCCGCGCTCAACGCGGCCGGCGAAGCCGAGCGTGCGGAATTGATCGCGCTGTTCCAGCACGTCTACAAGCTGCCCGATCCTCCTGCCGACGGGCATTAGCGCTTCATCCCGACGTTAGCGTTCCATACGTCGCTGCCCGCGGGCAGTCGTCGTCCCCGCAATTTTCGGCAAGTTCAATATGAAGTCGTCACTTCGTCTGAAACTCGACCAGCTCTCGACGCGTTTGGTCGAACTGAACGGCCTGCTCGGCGCCGAGGACGTCACGCGCGATCTCGATCGCTATCGCGCGCTGACCAAGGAGCATTCGGACCTCACGCCGGTCGTCGCAAAATTTCGCGGATACATGGATGCGGAGGCCGACCTCGCGGCCGCGGTCGACATGGGGAGCGACCCGGCCATGCGCGACTTCGCCGACGAGGAACGCACGGCGGCGCAAACACGTATCGCGGCGCTCGAAGCGGACCTGCAGGCGGCATTGCTGCCACGCGACCCCAACGACGACCGCAATGTGTTCCTGGAAATCCGCGCAGGCACGGGCGGCGACGAGTCGGCGTTGTTTGCCGGCAACCTGTTCAGGATGTACGTCCGCTATGCCGAACGCCACCGCTGGCAGACGGAAATTGTTTCCGGGTCGACGAGCGAACTGGGCGGCTACAAGGAAGTGATCGTCCGCGTCGTGGGGCAGGGCGCGTATTCGAAGCTCAAGTTCGAATCCGGCGGGCATCGCGTGCAGCGCGTGCCCGATACCGAGGCGCAGGGGCGCATCCACACTTCAGCGTGCACGGTCGCGGTCATTGCCGAAGCAGATCCCATCGCCGACATCGCCATCAACCCGGCCGACCTGCGCATCGATACATTTCGTTCATCTGGCGCAGGTGGCCAGCACGTGAACAAGACCGATTCGGCGGTGCGCATCACGCATTTGCCGACGGGACTTGTAGTTGAATGCCAGGACGACCGCTCGCAGCATCGCAACCGCGCTTCGGCGATGGCGGTGCTCGCGTCCCGGTTGCTGGACCGCGAGCGGCGTGAGCGGCAGCAGAAGGAAGCGGCGCACCGCAAATCCCTGATCGGTTCCGGCGACCGAAGCGAACGCATCCGCACCTATAATTTTCCGCAGGGTCGCGTCACCGACCACCGTATCAACCTGACGCTGTACAAGATCGACTCGATCATGGACGGCGAACTCGACGAGCTGACCAGCGCGCTCGTGCAGGAGTTCCAGGCCGAGCAGCTCTCGGCGCTGGCGGGCGACGAAATCTGAAGGCAGGCCAATGAGAACGAAACCGCGGACGCCCGAACCTTGGCTCGAAACGTTGCGCCTCTCGATGCGCAATTTCACGCTCGCCGATTTCGACGATCTTTATGCGCTGAATTCCGACCCAAGTGTGATGAAATTCATCGCCGATGGCACAGTATCGACGCGCGATGAAGTGGCGGGAGCGCTGCGGCGATTCGTCCGCTACCCGACGCTGTATCCGGATCTGGGGATCTGGCACACGTCGCGGCGGGACACCGGCGCATTCATCGGATTTTTCGCGCTGAATTACGCCGGCAAAAGCACCGACATCGAGATCGGCTACCGGCTGCTGCGCAACGCATGGGGCCTGGGTTTTGCGACTGAAGGCGCCACCGCGCTTGCGCAGTATGGATTCGATGACCTGGGACTCGATCGGATCATCGGCGTCACGCTTCCGGGCAACAAGCCTTCGCAACGCGTATTGATGAAGGCGGGCCTGGCCGATCGGGGCTGGGGCAGGTATTACAAACGCCGCCTGCGCTTGTTCGTGGCGGAACAGAACGAAACATGACGCCCACGGTGCGCCAGGCGCTTGCGCAGAGCGGACTCGTACCCGTCGACGCGAAAGCGCTGCTGGCGCATGTGATGGGTTGCAACAGCGCTTGGCTTGCCGCGCATGAAGAGGACGCGTTGACGCACGCTCAGGCTGACGCATATCTGGCGCTTAGCCGCAGACGGCGCGACGGCGAACCCGTCGCCTATCTCACCGGCACCCGCGAGTTCTGGGGACTCACGCTCACGGTCACGCCGGACGTTCTGATCCCACGCCCGGAAACCGAGACGCTCGTGGAGTTCGCTCTGGAAAAATTGCCGCGCGATCGCGCCGTGCGCCCGCTCGACCTGGGCACCGGATCCGGCGCCATTGCGCTGGCATTGGCGCACGACCGGCCTCGAGCCTCCGTGCTCGCGACGGACAGTTCAGACGCGGCACTCGCGGTGGCGCGCGAAAATGCGCTTCGATTGGGCCTGCCCAACGTCGCATTCGCGGCCTCCGATTGGTATGCGGCAGTTCCACCGGGTAAATGGGACCTGATTGCGAGCAATCCGCCCTACGTCGGCGCGGTCGACCCGCATTTGCAGGAAGGCGACCTTCGCTTCGAACCGGTGGCCGCGTTGTCACCTGGAGTCGACGGCCATGCGGCGCTGCGCGTCATCGTCGGTGGCGCGCGGGAACGCCTCGTCAGCGGCGGCTGGCTCGTGGTCGAGCACGGTTACGATCAGTCGGACGCGGTGCAGGATTTGTTTCGCGCTGCCGGATTTGCCAAGGTCGTGGCCTTGCGCGATCTTGCGGGAATTCCGCGTGTCGTAGCCGGAAGTTAACCAAGGCTACATTTCCACTGGCATGTTGACCTGCAGTTTTTCCGCCCACGGTTGCAGCGAGGGAATGATGCCCGCGAACAACGCGACGCCATTCGCCATCTGTTCGCGGTGACGCTTCATTCCGTTCTCGCCCGGCAGGCGCACGCGTTGCACATCCGGCCGCGGCGTGGCGACGTGACACGCGTCGACCAGCCAATCCATTTGCCGCGTGAATGCTTCGCTGCCGCCGAACGCCGCAGGATCCATGACCTGCACGAAGACCGTCGCGCCCCAACCCTCGGAAGGGTCGGCACGGCCGAAGCCACCGAGCCCGCCGGTCAATGCTTCAACGAGGAGCGCCAACGCATAACCCTTGTGTCCGCCTTCGAGTCCTCCCAGCGGCAACAACGTGCCCTTCAGTTCGTTGAACAGGACGGCAGGATCAGTCGTCGCATTGCCTTGCGCATCCTGTATCCATGGATGGGCGAGCTTCGCTCCGGCTTTGTGCAGCCGCGCGGTCATGCCGTTGGTGGTGTAGCTCGCAGAAATATCCAGGAGTATCGGATCGCCTGTAGTCGGAATGCCCGCGGCGAACGGATTGGGTGTGAACACGGGCGACACGCCGCCGAAGGGCGCCACGCTTTTCATCGCGGGGTCCGAACAGTAGATGAGCGCCATCATGCCCCGATCGGTCGCGCGCCGCAGATACGCAGCGAGGCACGCGATATGGTGCGAACGACGGATGACGACGGTGCCCGTTCCGCAAATTGCGGCCATGGCCATTGCGGCATCGAGCGCGCGCAGCGTGAGCCACGGGCCGGGCAGGCGGTTGCCATCCCAGGTCTGCGTTGCGGCTCGCGCATTGAAAATATTTGGCTCGCCGGACGTGGCCATCGTGCCTTGGTCGATTTCCACGAGATACCCGGGGAGCAACGCGAGTCCATGCGTGGTATGGCCGAGCAGGTCGCCCTCGACCAGGACCGTCGCCACGTCACGCGCCATGTCGTCGCGCATGCCCGATTTGCGCAGGAGCGCCTGTCCGAACGCGACCAGGTCGTCGGCCGGGTAACGCATGGGGCTGGCACTGGAGGTGGCAAATGAGGTGGCAATTGAGGTGGCGGATGAGGCAATTGAGGACATGATTCCTCGCGGACGAGATTGTTGCGTGGGTTGACGCGGACACCCGATTGCCCGAGGATTCTAGCAGCACGCCGATTCATCCACGCGCATGAAGAATGGCGCCGTTTCGCGCGCCTCCGCCCGCCAAACCCAACACATACCCCCCGCCGCCGTGCTTCCTTCCTCGCTGCAGATTTCAATCGTCACGCACCGGCCGGATGCGAAGCTGCTCGAACGGTGCCTGCGCAAACTGGCGCTTGCGATAGGCGCCGCGCGCGAGGACGGGGCGTTGCGCACGGTGCACCTCGCGCTGATCGACAACAGCGAGGACCGCGACGTGGCGGACGGCGTCATGAAGCTGGGCAAAATGCGCTTCTCCGATTCCGGCGTCCACGTGACGTATCTGAACGGCCACGCGAATATCGGCTACGGCGCCGCGCACAACCTGGTGCTGCACGGCACTGGATCCGATTACCACCTGGTGCTGAATCCGGACGTGGAGCTTGCCCCGGATGCGCTGGCCAACGCCGTTCGCTGGCTCGATGAACACGCGGACGTCGGCGCGCTTGCGCCACTCGTGCTCGGCACGGACGGCACGCGCGAATACCTGTGCAAGCGCTATCCCGCGATCTTCGATCTCTTCCTGCGCGGGTTCGGTCCCGGCATCATGCGCGCACTTTTCCGCAGGCGGCTCGACCGGTATGAAATGCGCGATGTGATGGACGTGGAAGCGCCGCGCGATGTGATCGGAATACCGGCGTTGTCGGGCGCCTTCATGCTGGCCAAGCGCGCGGCAATCGACAGTACCGGCGGCTTCGATCCGAAATATTTCCTCTACTTCGAGGATTTCGACTGGAGCGTGCGGCTGAATCGCATCACCAAGACCGCCTATGTGCCGACCGTGCAGATCGGCCACCATGGCGGGGGCGCTGCGCAAAAGGGATTGAAGCACATCTACTATTTCATCAAGAGCGGACTGCGCTTCTATCGCCGTCACGGCTGGAAATGGTTCTGAACCCGAGGGATCCGATACTGAGCGGCGCGCGCCGGTGAATGCGCGCGGCCTTGTTGTCGTCACCGGCGCCGATGGTTTCGCGGGGCGCGCCGCGTGCGCTCACTTTCGCGCCACGGGTGTTCCGTTCCGCGGCCTGGTACGAGCGCTTTCGACGGAAACGGCCGCGCGGCCGGACATGCTGCCGGTGGGTGACCTGACCACGATTACCCACGATGCATTGATGAATGCGCTGCGCGGTGCGCACGCTCTTGTGCATCTCGCGGGCCGCGCACATGTGATGCGCGAAATCGCGGTGGATCCGCC
>JAYTIR010000322.1:0-4780 GCA_043731765.1 Burkholderiales bacterium | reverse complement strand
GGTCTTGTCAGTTCCGCCGCGTATTGCGCCTGCTGGAGCGCCGCGAACGTGCGCGATTCGTCGTCGCGGACTTCGCGGATCTGGCCGTTGCAGTAGAGGATGGCCAGGAATACGGGAATGAACACGAAGCCCCATCCGCTCCTGAGATAGAAGCGGTGAATCCCGAGAAAGCCTGCCAGCAACCAGAACAGGTATGCGATGAAGAGGGAGGGCCTGCGGTCGGGAGGATTGCGCGTCTGGCGCGCAACGAAAAACAGCGCGATGGCCGGGAAGACAAGCAATACCCCCCAATAGAGCCAATGGGGCAACACGAAGCTTAGGCTGGGCATGGGCGCTGACCGGCAGAAGTTGAACAAGGCGGAGGCGCCGATCGGGCGCCTCCGTGGTCTGGTTCGTCGAGCCCGCGAACGGGCCCCCGCACGCTAGACGTCCACCTTGAGTCCCTTGTACATGTCCGGCGTGACGTAGCCGACGGTGTGCGACTCCATTATTTCGAGCTGCATCGCGAACAGGCGTGCCGCATCCTTGTCCTTGTTGGCCCACCTGAACCAGATCGGAGTTGCGAGGCGCTGCCACTTCGGCAGATCTTCGGCCGGCATGCGGATGATCTGTGTCCCGGCTTTCTCGAACTTGCCCCAGGCTTCGAGGTCGGCCTTCTGGATGGCGGCGTGATGTATGTTCGAATACACCTGGATCTCGTCGTCGACCCACAATTTCATTTTCGGCGACAGCTTGTTCCAGACGTCGGTGCGGACCACGAAGTCCATCAGGTCGACCGGTTGATAGATCGACTCGAGTCCCGGCGGCCCGGTCCAGATGAACTTCGAGACCTGCTGGAAGCCCAGATCCCAGTTGACCGCGGGACCGGTGTAATCGGCCGCCTCGATCGTCCCCTTTTCCAGCGCGGAAAACACTTCGCCCCCAGGCAGCAGGGTAGTCTTGGCGCCGGCCGCGGCAAAGCCCTCGGCGATCATGCCGCCCGGAACCCGTAGCTTGAGGTCCTTAAAATCCTCGATGGTCCGGATCGGCTTCTTCGAATGGATGATATTGGGGCCATGATGGATGCGATTGACGTAATACAGGCCTTGCTTCGCGAAGATCTCCCGGGTGACCTTGAGGCCGTCCTTGCTGTAGAAGAATATGTCCCATTCGTGCGGATAGCGAAGGCCCATCAGATAGGACGAGAGGAACGCCGTCGCCGGCAGCTTGCCCGCCCAATACAGCGTGAACGAATTCATGGCCTCGAGCACGCCATTCTTGACGCCGTCGAGCAACTCGAAGTCGCCCACGACTTCCTTGGCGGCGAACGGCTTCAACTCGAGTTCGCCCCCCGTCTTTTCCTTGATGGTTCCACACCAGGTCTTGAACGTCTGAAGACCGACCCCTGCAGGCCAGGACGTCTGAATTTTCCAGACCGTCGTTTCCGCGGCTCGGGCGTTCCCGATGAAAGGCGCGGACACGATCGCTGCAGTGCCCGCGGCTGCCGCGCCCATGGTCTTCAGCAGTTGGCGTCGCGCAGGTTTTGCAACGCGCGTCGCGTCCGATCCACCATTAGTCTTATCGTTCATCGTCGTTCCTCCAAAAGGGTCGCGCAAACCCACCTGTTCCGGTCTTTGCTGGCCGACGGCAGCATCTTGCGCCGCGCAAGGCCACCATAGCAAGCGTCTCCGGCGACATGCCGCCCGATGATCCTCCGCTCCCCAAAGGACGCCGGGCGTGGTTGGCCAATGTCCCTGGCTGGCTGTCCCGTTGCGGTCACGGGCGCTGCGGGAGTACCCTGATCGCATAGCAACGCGGCGCGCCCGACCTGTCCTTGGAGGAGGAACCATGCTCGTCAGCGAAATCATGCGGATCAAGGGCAGCACGCTGTTCACGACGACGCCCGACGGCGCAGCCATGGACGCCGTGAAGGTGATGGCCGACAACGACATCGGATCGCTCGTCGTCATGGAAGGCGGCAAGCTCGCGGGCATGCTCACGTTCCGCGAGGTTCTCGCGGCGATGGCCACGCGCGATGGCTCGCTTTCCGGAGTGCGGGTTGCCGATATCTACGAGCACGATCCTCTTACCGCCGCACCCGCTCTCGATGTGATGGAACTGCGCCGGACCATGCTCGAACGGCACGCGCGCTACGTGCCGGTGATGGATGGGTTGATGCTGCAGGGCGTCGTGTCGTTCCACGACGTGGCCAGGGCCGTGATGGACGAACAGAATTTCGAGAACCGGATGTTGAAGTCGTATATCGCGGACGAAGCCAGCCACTGACCGGTTGCTTCGCGGTTGGCCCACCGCGCTCCGTCGCCTTCCAAATCACGCCTGCAGGACAAACAGCGCGGGCCGCTTCGCAAACTGCGCGTAATCGCGCCTTTTCCAATCGCGCGCGCTGCGCCGTTCTATCGTCTCGGATGGCAGCGTCAGATCCGCTGCGATACAAACCAGCGTTCCCGGTTGCAGCACTGACGCGATGGCGCCGAGCATCGCCTCATTGCGATAGGGTGTCTCGATGAAGAGTTGCGCTTGGCCGTGCGCGCGCGATTCGCTTTCCAGGCGCTGCAGTGCCGCGGCGCGCTCGTCCGCCTTGACCGGCAGATAGCCATGAAAGGCAAAGACTTGGCCATTCATTCCCGAGGCCATCAAAGCGAGCAGGATGGCGGAGGGTCCCACCAGCGGAACCACGCGCAGTCCCGCCACATGCGCGGCCGCGACCAGCGCCGCTCCAGGATCCGCCACGCCGGGACAGCCGGCGTCGGATAGCAGACCGACATCAGCACCGCCCCGCAGCGGTGCGAGCAGCGACTCAAGGTGATCGGCGGTGGGCGCCGCTCCAAGCTCGTGGATGGTCAACGCGGCAATCGGCTGCGGCGGGTCGAGCGTCTTGATGAAGGCGCGCGCCGCCTTCGGGGTTTCGACCACCCAATGGGTGAGGCCACGCGCCACGTCGATGGTCCGCGCGGGCAACACGTTCGCCGGTGGAACCGCGCCGAGCAGATTGGGAACGAGATACAGCGTGCCGGACATTTGAATGACGTTTCAAGCGGTGAGGGAGGTCGCCGGTACAAGAACGTCGACGCCTTCCTCGCGCAACAGCCGGGTCAGCGCGATCAGCGGAAGGCCCATCAACGCGGTCGGGTCGTCGCTGGCGATTCGGTCGAATAACGCGATGCCAAGCCCTTCCGACTTGACGGAACCGGCGCAGTCCCAAGGTTCTTCGCGGTCGAGATAGGTGTCGATTTCGGCAGCGCTCAAATTACGAAACGTGCTGGCGACATCCACGAGCGCGGTGCGGCATCGCCCGCTGGCTGCATCGACCAACGCCACGCCGGTATGGAACACGACCGTTTTACCCGACAACGTGCGCAGCTGGGCCACGGCGGCGTCGCGCGAGCCAGGTTTGCCCACCGGTTGGCCGGCACAATCCGCGACCTGGTCGGAGCCGATCACCAATGCACCAGGATAGCGGGCCGCAACGGCCCGCGCCTTGGCCTCGGAGAGACGAATCGCCGTCTGCGCAGGGGTTTCGGCCGGAAGCGCTGCCTCATCGAGGTCGGGGGCTGCCACCGTAAAGGGCAGGCCCAGTCGCTCGAGCAACATGCGCCGATAGCGTGAGGTCGATCCGAGCACCAGCCTGCGCGGGCCGTTCGTCGTTGTTTTTGTGGACATTTTTTGACAGCGGATGGAAAAGGCGCTATTATCTCTCGTTTGCGTAGGCGCCCCTAAAGCCCGTCCTTTCATCGTAATCGGAACGGGGCAGGATCAGGTGCAAATGGGTTGTCGCCGCGCGAATCGGAACGTTAAAGCGCATGACCACGGGTCCCAAGCCGGGAACGATGAAGGCGGGCACGTTCGACGCCTTCCGTCTCGCCCGCGAGCGTGAGTCGGTGCGCGGAAATTTCGATGCCGAGGCCTCGGAGCGGCTTTACGACTGGCTGGCCCCGGGTGACGCGCCGATAAAGTGGAGCATCACGGGAACCACCGATGCCTTCGGGCGTCTGGCCATCGCGATCGAACTCGAAGGTTCGGTCCCATTGGAATGCCAGCGTTGTCTGGCGCCAATGGCTTGGCCCGTGCAGCAAAGGACGCTGGCGCTGTTGGCCCGGAGCGACGCAGAAGGCGACGCGCTCGATTCCGAGAGTGACGAGGAAGTGCTCGTGGCCGCCGAACCGCTCTATGCGTTGGCATTGGTCGAGGATGAATTGCTGTTGTCGCTGCCGTATGCGCCCACGCATGCGGACGGCGAGTGTGTGGCGTCGGAATAGGGCCGCACGTTCGAATTGCGCGCATGGACGGGAATTTCCGCCGGTGCGTGAAGGATTGATGGAGAAAAGGAGAACCACATGGCTGTCCAGCAGAACAAGAAATCGCCGTCGAAGCGCGGAATGCATCGCGCGCATGATTTCCTTGCCACTCCCGCGCTCGCCGTTGAGCCGGTGAGCGGCGAGGTGCATTTGCGCCACCACATCAGCCCGAACGGCTATTACCGCGGCAAGAAGGTCGTCAAGACCAAGGCCGACGAATAACAGGCTGCAACAAGCGGCCGCAACAATCGTCCCCTGAGGTTATCTCGGGGTTGAATTTGTCCGAATCGCGCAGGCGGGTAAACTCCGGCCTGCGCGTTTCTTTTTTGCGGGCGGGCCGACGAGTGTGTCGCTGCCCGGTGGCCTGCAACAGCCGCCGCCCCATTTGCCAACCTGCCCCTTTCCTACCTGATCATGCCCGTCACGGTCGCCGTTGATGCGATGGGAGGCGACTCCGGCCCCCCGGTCACCATCGCGGCTTCGCT
>JAYTIR010000321.1:0-6873 GCA_043731765.1 Burkholderiales bacterium | reverse complement strand
TTGCCCGGCTAGCGTCAATGCTGTTCAGTTAAGAATATCTGTCGTTCCCGCGCACGCGGGAACCCAGGGAATTTGGTCGGACGACACTGGGCCCCGCTTTCGCGAGGGCGACGATTTCTACTAAGTGAACGGTATTGCGGCTAGCGTCCCGGAATCCAGTTGGTTCCGGCCAGCGGCACGCCGGCCATCGCCGCCGCCTCCACCGTGAGCGCGACCAGGTCCTCGCGCTCCAGATGATGGACGTTCTGCTTGCCGCAACTGCGCGCGATCGTGGTCAATTCCATATTCATCGTCTTCAGGTAATTGCGCACCCGGCGCGCGCCCACCGCCGGTTCCAGCCGCTGTTCGAGGATTGCGTCCTGCGTGGTCACGCCCACCGGACAACGGCCCGTGTGGCAGTGATGGCAATGGCCGGGGGCCGTGCCCAGCTTCGCGTAGTCTTCGAGGGCCGAATGCTGCTTGCCGTTCTGCACATAGGTCTCGCCGTTGCAGCCCAGCGCCATCAGCATCCCCTGCCCGATCGACACGGCGTCCGCCCCCATCGCCAGCGCCTTGGCCACGTCGGCACCGGTGCGGATGCCGCCCGAAACCACGAGTTGGACGACACCGCGCAGGTTCAGATCCTCGAGCGCCTCCACCGCCTGGCGCACCGCCGCCAGCGTCGGCACGCCCACATTTTCGATGAACACCGTCTGCGTCGCCGCGGTTCCGCCCTGCATCCCGTCCACCACCACCACATCGGCCCCGGCGATCGCCGCCAGTTTCACATCGTTGAAAGTGCGCGTGGCACCGATCTTGACGTAGATCGGCTTTTCCCAATCGGTGATCTCGCGTAGTTCCTGGATCTTGATCACCAGATCATCGGGTCCGGTCCAGTCCGGATGGCGACTCGCCGAACGCTGGTCGACGCCTTCGGGCAAATGCCGCATCCGCGCGACCCGGGGATTGATCTTCTGCCCGAGCAGCATCCCGCCCCCGCCCGGCTTCGCGCCCTGGCCGATCACGATCTCGATCGCATCGGCACGGCGCACGTCGTCGGGATTGAAACCGTAGCGCGAGGGCAGGCATTGGTAGACGAGTTGCTTGGAGGACTGCCGTTCCTCCTGCGTCATCCCGCCGTCGCCGGTCGTTGTCGTGGTTCCCATTTCAGTTGCCGCCATTCCCAGCGCCTGCTTCACATTCGCCGACAGCGAGCCGAAGCTCATTCCGGCGATGGTGATCGGAATCGCAAGTTCGATCGGCTTTTTCGCGAAGCGGCTGCCCAGGATTGTTTTGGTGTCGCAGCGCTCGCGATAGCCTTCCAGCGGATAGCGCGACAGCGACGCCGCCAGAAACAGCAGGTCGTCGAAGTGCGGCAGCTTGCGCTTCGCGCCCAGACCGCGGATTTCGTACAGACCGTGCGCCGCCGCATTCTGTATGTAATCGATGGTGCTGCGGCCGTAGCCCCAACTCTCTTCCTGCCGCGGCATGTTGACAAAGCGTATCGGCTGATCCATCAATACTCCTGATTGGCGTCGGCATTCCAGTGGTAGAGACTGCGCATCGAGGCCACGCGCCGGAATTCCCGGGGATCATGGCCGAAGCCCGCGGCCGCGAGCAATTCGCCCACCGCGGCATAGTCGCTCGCCGCCATTGGCTCTTCGTGCGCGTCGGCGCCCAGCGATTTGATCCTTCCGCGAATATAGATGACCGCCTCGTACAGCGAATCGCCCAGCGCATCGCCGGCGTCGCCGCATATCACCAGCCGGCCTTCCTGCGCCATGAACGCCGAGAAATCGCCGACATTGCCGGCCACCACGATATCGATGCCCTTCATCGAAATTCCGCAGCGCAATGACGCGTCGCCGTCGATCACGAGCAGCCCACCCTGCCCCGTGGCGCCGGCCGCGACCGAAGCAAAGCCCTTCACATGCACGCGCCCGGACATCATGTTCTCGGCCACCGCAGGACCTGCATTCCCGTGCACGGTCACCCGCGCCTGTTGGTTCATCCCCGCCGCGTAGTATCCCGCATGGCCATCGATGTCGATGTCGATCGGCGCGTTGACGCCCACGGCGATGCTGTGCGCGCCGTCCGGATTCGTGACCAGCAGATGCAACTCTCCTTCGGGCAGCTCATGATGCAGGAAATAGTTGAGTTGGCGCAGCGGCTGCGCCGCAAGGTCGAAGGTCAGGCTCGCCATAGGTAGATCTGCTCCGGTTTGGGTTCGAAAATATTCGCATTCTTGACGCCGGGAAGCTTGGCCAGCGAGCGGAACTCCGACGATATCGCGACATAGTCCTCGGTCTCGGCGACGATGGCCGGCTTGCACGCGAACGCGTCGCGCACCAGCGCCAACTCGTCCTGAGTGCCCATCAGGAACGTATAGAAACCATCGAGTTCGTCGAAACCTTTTTCCAGCGCGGTTTCCAGGTCATCGCCCTCGCGCATCCGCCACTCCAGAAAGCGGCACGCGGCCTCGGTATCGTTGTCCGTCTCGAACTTGATGCCCAGCGGTTCGAGCTTGCGCCGCACGCTGTACGGATTGGACAGCGAGCCGTTGTGCACGAGGCAGAAATCCTCTCCCGCCGTGAACGGATGCGCGCGCTCGGGCGTCACCGCAGTTTCCGTCGCCATCCGCGTATGCCCCACCAGGTGCGAGCCCTGCAACCGGGAAAACCCGTAGCGGTCGGCCACCTCGCCGGGCGTGCCCGTGTCCTTGTACAGGTCGATCGACTGGCCCACCGAGAGCAGATGGTAGCCGGGATAGCTGCCGGCCAGCCACGCCTTGACCTGTGCCGGCGCTGCCGCCGTCTCCAACACCGCGTGATTGGCCTGCGTGCTGACCGCGCTATCCGCGCCCAGCGCCGCGATCGCCGCCCGCGCGAAGTCGGTCCAGGGCGCGATCGTGGTTCCGGAGTACACACTGAACTTGCGGCGCCCGGCGCCCACCGCCCCGGTGAAAACCGCGAGTCCGGCAGATTCCGGTCCGCGCTCGGTCATTCCGAGCAGCATCGGCAGCATCAACTCGCCGAGCCGATCGCGCAGCGCAGGGGTCTTGACCAGCAGTCCGACAATTCCACACACGGCAGCCTCCGACTTAGAAAAATTCCAGATAACGATTGGTTTCCCATGCCGATACGTGACGCGAGTATTCGATCCACTCCATGCGTTTGAGCTTGATGAATTCCCGCGCCAGGTTTTCGCCGACCGCGCCGCGAACGACCGGATCGGCGGCGAACGCATCGATCGCCTCACCCAGGTTCTGCGGCAGGATCGGGATAGCCTGTTCAGCGACCTGTTCCGGCGTCAGGTCGTAGAGGTTGGTATTGTTTGGCTTGCCCGGGTCGAGCTTGCGCTTGACCCCGTCGAGGCCGGCGGCGATGATCCCGGCCGTGACCAGATAGGGGTTGCACGAACCATCGGGCAGCCGCAGTTCCAGCCGTCCGTAGGGAATCCTGACCATCGCCGTGCGGTTGTTATCGCCATAGGTGACATACGCCGGGGCCCACGTCGCGCCGGAGAGCGACCGGCCCACGACCAGCCGCTTGTACGAATTGATCGACGGCGCGGCCAGCGCGGTGAGGCCTTTCGCATGCGCGAGGATTCCGGCCAGGAAGTGATAACCGATCTTCGACAGGCCCATTCCCTGCTTGTCCTTGTCGTCGTGAAACAGGTTCTTGTTTTTCGCATCGCCGACCGAAATGTGGAAATGCGAGCCGGTGCCGGCGCGATTGGAGAACGGCTTGGGCATGAAGGTGCAGATCATCCCCATCGAGTGCGCGATCTCCGATGCGGCCATCTTGAATAACGTGTAGTTGTCGGCCGAGGTCATACAGTCGCGGTACACGAAATTCACCTCGAACTGGCCGTTCGCGTCCTCGTGATCGATTTGGTAGACATCGAGCCCCGCGACCTGCAGCGCGCCGACCAGCTTGCCCAGAAATTCGCTCCTCCGCGCCAAGCCTTTGTAGTCGTAGCAGGGCTTGTCCAGCGTATCGCTATCGTCGAACGGGGCGAGCGAGCCATCCGGCCGCCGACGCAGCAGCATGAACTCCGGCTCGATGCCCGTGTACATGGTCCAGCCCAGCTCTTCCAGTTGCCCGAGCTGGGCGCGCAATGCCACCCGCGGGCAATACTCGTACGGCTTGCCGAGCACGTGGCCGTAGCAGGCGATGCGCGCATAGCCCGGCATCCACGAGACGAGACTCAACGTCGAGAGATCGCCGATGGCCGTATACTCGGGCCCGTGCGGACCCATGCCCAGGCCCCAGATCGCGAATCCGGCAAAGCCGGCGCCGGTAGTCAACAGGTCCTCGAAGTGCGCGACAGGAACGCACTTCGCCTTCGCCGAGCCATGGATGTCGACGAATTGCGCGAGGACGAACATGATCTCGTTTTGCTTGAGAAACTTCCTTGCTTCGACCACTGTCATGACCACCTCTACCGGTTGAGCGGGTTGCGGCTTGCACCGAAAATGACAGTTTCACCGCAGGAACTGTTTTTTCATATCCGACATCATGAATGAAAGCGCCGGGGAACGCAACCAGGCGCGGCCTGCCGGTTGGGACAATGAAAAGGTCGTCAATTGCTCAGCGGCGCTCAAGTTCTATTTCGGACGATTTTGCGGTTGGACCAGGCGTTGACAGGTGGCGACGGACAGACAGCGAGACACCGTCATGACTAAAGCCATCAATGTGATCAGCTCTAACTAGTGCGCCGTCGGTTCGCGGTCGCAGTTTGCGCCGATGTCGACGACCCGGACGGCGCGCTCTGATGGCATCGAAGGTACCCGTGACTCTTGCTCGACAAATGCGCGGGCAGAAACGCTTCAACGCCAGAGGAAGCCTGCGACGCCATCGTTGCCTGATTCCGACTGCCTATTCAGCGATAATCCAGACTTCGTCGCAGTGCCGCGAAATGGAGCCGAAGTGCGCCCTCACAGAATGCAGATGCCAAATGTAGAAGAATGTGATGATCTCCAATGCGGGCGCGACCGCGACCAACTACTCGCAGTCAACGTCTGACCCGCCATGCATTTTTTTCGCTACCACGCGATAGGTAACGACTACCTGGTCATACGCGAATCGGATCTGCCCGCGCCGCTGACTGTCGCGCAGGTGCGGCGGATCTGCCATCGCAACTACGGAGTAGGCTCGGACGGAATCCTGCTCCATGTGAACGACCTCGCGGGCGGCAGTTTCGTGCTGCGCATCTACAATCCTGATGGCTCCCAAGCGGAAAAGAGCGGCAATGGCTTGCGCATCTTTGCTCGCTATCTGTGGGATCGGCAGCGCGTTGTGGATCAGCCGTTCGAAGTGTCGACAGCCGGAGGCACGGTGTCATGCCGAGTCGGGGATCGCGGCAGGATCGTCACGGTCGAAATGGGCGCACTCACCTTCGACAGCACCCGCATTCCGGTTGCAGGAACCGCGAGGGAAGTGCTGCGCGAGCGTTTCATCATCGACGGCGTCGAACTCGAATACTCGTGCGCTTCGATCGGCAATCCGCACTGCGTGATTCTGCGCGAAGAGCTGTCCGAAACCGAAACGCGCAGGTTCGGTCCGCTGATCGAGGTCGAGCCGCGCTTTCCCAATCGCACCAACGTGCAGTTTCTGAAGATCGTTGATCGCGCCAATATCGGCATCCAGATCTGGGAGCGCGGCGCGGGGTTCACGCTGGCGTCCGGCTCCTCGTCGAGCGCCGCGGCGGGCGTCGCGCACCGGCTTGGTCTTTGCGATGCAAACATCGACGTCCATGCGCCGGGCGGTGCGATCCGCATCGAGATCGATCCGCGCTTCAATGTGCGGATGACCGGCCCCGTCACGCACATAGCCGACGGCGAAATCGACCCGGAGGCGCTCGAAGATGCCACATAGCCGAGCCGGGTCAGAACCACCGATTCGACGGAAGCCCGTCGTATTCGATCTGCTGCCTCTGCCTGCACCACACCGCAACCCGCAGTGTAGAATTCGCGCACAACTAGACCGGATCGCACCATGAGCATCGACTCGCAAGCCGTCGCCGAATATCTGAGGGGTCACCCCGAATTTTTTGAAGAGCACGCCGGGTTGCTGGCGGATGTGAGACTCACGCACCCGCACGAAGGCCACGCGATTCCGCTCGCCGAGCGGCAACTCTTCTCGCTGCGCGAAAAGAATCGTCAGCTCGAAACGAAATTCGCCGAAATGCTGCGCTACGGAGGCGCCAACGATCTCATCGGCGACAAGCTGCATCGGGTGACGCTCGCGCTGTTCGCCGCGCCGGAGATCGACACTTCGCTCGAGATCATCTATCACAGCATGCACAGTGACTTCGACGTGCCCCGCGCGGCGATTCGGTTGTGGGGCACCGTCCCCGACGACGCGTATCAGGCGGAGTTCACGCCGGTCAGTCCGGAAATGCGTGAGTACGCTGCGAGCCTGGCCGAGCCTTACTGCGGTCCACTCGCCGTGCTTGAATCGAAGAGCTGGCTCGAAGAGGAGGGCGAGATTCTGAATTCGTTCGCCTATCTGCCGTTGCGCACGCCTGAGCGCACCATCGGCCTCGTCGCGCTGGCAAGTCCGGACGCCGCGCGCTTCACCGCCGACATGGGAACGCACTTCCTGATGCGGCTCGCAGAGGTGGCCAGCATGGCGATCGCGCGGTATCTGCCGGCCGAGTGATGGATCACGCGCTTCGCCGGTTGCCGCGCCACATCGCCGCAAGGCGCCGCGGCTGAGGAAGCTCTACGTCCCGCGCCTCTTCTACTGTCGAGCGCGCCGCCGGCGGTGGTCCGTCGACCACACTCGCCGCGACGCTGGATCCGCTGGTTTCCGCATTCGCCGCGCATCTTGCAACGCGCGCGTCATCCCACACGCGCCACGCTTACCTGCGCGACACGCAGCAACTCGC
>JAYTIR010000320.1:0-9660 GCA_043731765.1 Burkholderiales bacterium | reverse complement strand
ATCGCCAAGGCACCCAAAGGCGCGACCGGACCCGTGGGTCCCGGCATCAATCCGAAGGACGTGCCGGTCGAGAAGGTGATCATCAAGTCGGCGAAATTGGTCACGCCCTAGGAACCAGGAGCCGCGCCATGTCCGTAGTCCTGCACACCAATCACGGCGACATCACGCTCGAACTCGACGCCGAAAACGCGCCAGCGAGCACCGCCAATTTCCTGCAATACGTCTGCGACGGGCACTACGACAACACGCTCTTTCACCGCGTGATTCCGGGATTCATGATCCAGGGCGGCGGCATGGAGCCGGGGATGAAGCAGAAGCCCACGCGCGCGCCGGTGGCCAACGAGGCCACCAATGGCGTCAAGAACCGGAACTACACGGTGGCGATGGCGCGCACCTCGGAGCCGCATTCGGCCACGGCACAATTCTTCATCAACATTGCCGACAACGATTTTCTGGACTACTCGTCGCCCAGCGCAAACGGCTGGGGTTATTGCGTCTTCGGCAAGGTCGTCGCAGGCAGGGACATCGTGGACAAGATCAAGGCTGTGCCAACGGCTACTGCAGGCTCTCACCAGAACGTGCCCAAAGAGGACGTCGTGATCCTGAAGGCCGAGGAAGTCGCCGAGGAAAAATAGGGTCAGACTCGACTTTTCTTGGGCGCAAAGTTGAACGTCGACGCAGGTCTTGCCGGGAAAGTCGAGTCTGACCCTACTTTTCGAGCGGGGGAGCACGTGGGGGCCTTGCGACCGACGCTCTTTCTCTCCGACCTGCACCTGTCGCCCGACCGGCCCCAGGCGGTTGCGGCGTTCCACGCATTCGCCAAAGGTCCGGCGCGCGATGCGGCCGCAGTTTACATACTGGGCGACCTCTTCGATTGGTGGGTCGGCGACGACCAGTTGCGCGATCCATTTATCGCGCCCATCGCCAAATCGCTGCGCGCAATTTCCGACATCGGCGTTCCATTGTTCGTCGGTCGGGGAAACCGCGACTTCATGCTGAGCGAGGCCTTTGAACACGCGACGGGCGCGACCCTGCTGCCCGAGCAATTGCTGCTCGATCTTCACGGCGTGCCCACGCTGATCTGCCACGGCGATGAGCTGTGCACCGATGATGCCGAATACCAGAAGTATCGAGCGCGCGTCCGCAAGCCCGAGGCAATGCGGCGCCTGCTGCGTCTGCCCTACGCCGTTCGCAGGATGATGGCCGCGTGGCTTCGCCGCAAGAGCAGCAACGACAAGTCGCTCAAGCCCGAATACATCATGGACGTGAATGCCGCGGCGGTTGCGGCGGCGTTTCGCGCACATTCCGCGCGGCGCATGATCCACGGCCATACGCACCGGCCTGCACGCCATGTGCATCAAGTAGACGGATCGTCACGCGAGCGCTGGGTGATGGCGGACTGGCACGACCGCGGCCACTATCTCGCGGTGGACGAACAGGGCGTCCACGAACGCGAGATTGCCGGGTAGGAAGGTTTACGCGAGCGCCTGGCGAAAGTCGGCGATCAAGTCGCCGCCATCTTCGATGCCGACGGAAATGCGGATCAGCGAATCCGCGATGCCCATGCTCGCGCGCCGCTCGGCTCCCATTTCGTAGAAAATCGTGTGCGCCACCGGGATGGCAAGCGTGCGGTTGTCGCCCAGGTTCGATGACAGGACAACGATCCGCAGGCGGTTGAGGAAATCGAAAGGATCGATGCCGTCGCGCAATTCGAACGAAAGAAGTCCGCCGGACGCGCGGAACAATTCGCCCGCGAGTTCGTGCTGTGGATGACCGGCAAGCCCGGGATAGTGCACCGCGCGGATCTGCGGCTGATCCAGCAACCATTCGGCGAGCGCCTGCGCGTTGGCGCAGATGCGCTCCATGCGCAGCGCGAGCGTCTCCGCGCCGACGGCAATGTGATGCGCCTGTTCCGCCGCGAGCGTGCCCCCCCAGTCGCGCAGGCCCTTCTTGCGCAGCTGCTGCAACCCCCACAAGTGCGGCGGCTGCGACTTGTAGACGTCCGCGATGTTCGGGAACATTGTCCAGTCGAAGAGCCCGGTATCGGTGACGCTGCCCGCGAGCGCGTTGCCGTGCCCGCCGACATATTTGGTCAGCGCGTTGATGATGAGGCCCGCGCCGACGCGCTTCGGTTGAAACAGCCATGGTGAGGTCATCGTGTTGTCGACGATGTAGAGGAGCCCCCGCAAACGGCAGAGGTCGCCGATCTTCTTCAGGTCCGCCACCTGCGTTCGCGGGTTGGCAATCGTCTCGACGAACACCATGCGGGTCGCAGGCGTTAACGCAGCCTCGACGTGGCGCACGTCCGTCGCATCGACAAACGAAACCGGATGGCCATGCGATTCCAGCGTGAGCAATGCACTGGTCGTGTTGCCGAACACGAACTGGCTCGCGACGATGTGGTCGCCGCCCTTCAGCAAGGCAATGAAAATCGCGCCGATCGCCGCCATGCCCGTGGCGAAGGTGATGGTTCCGACGCCGTCTTCCATGGCATTGACCTTGGCTTCCAGCGCCGTGGAAGTCGGATTGCCCTGGCGTCCGTAGGCATAGCCCGTCGCGCGGCCCTGGAACACCGCCGCAAGTTCTCGCGCATCGCGGTAGCCGTACGCGACCGACAGGTGCAACGGCTTGTGCAGCGCGCCGTGCTCGATCGGCGCGTCGCGATCGGAATGCAGTATCGCGGTCGTGAATCCGCGCGTTGATTTTTCGTTGCTCACCCTATGGTCGGAGTGCTCATTCCGCCTTTTTAACCATGAATCAAAGGTCTCTGCCCGGGATTCATGGGTAGCTCTCAACGGGCAAAAGCAGGTTTCCATTTTTGCCCGACACTTCTAACCCGCCTGCTTCTCCTCTTCCAGCAGGTCCACCTCCGCCTGGCCGCGCAATTCGTCGCGCTCGAACGCCAGCTGGGAGAGATAATCGGCGGTGATGTCGCCGGTGATGTACTTGCCGTCGAAGCACGAGGCCTCGAAATTTTTGAGCCTGGGATTGGCGGCGCGCACCGCTTCCTTCAGCGCATCGAGTTCCTGGTAGATCAGCAGGTCCGCGCCGATCTCGCGCGCGATCTCGGCCTCGGTGCGGCCGGTGGCGACCAGTTCGTCCTGGTTGGGCATGTCGATGCCGTACACGTTCGGATAGCGCACCGGCGGACTCGCCGACGCGAAGTAGACTTTCCGCGCCCCGGCTTCGCGCGCCATCATCACGATCTCGCGCGACGTGGTGCCGCGCACGATGGAATCGTCGACCAGCAGCACGACCTTGCCCTTGAATTCGATGCCGACGGGATTCAACTTCTGGCGCACGCTCTTCTTGCGCATCGCCTGGCCGGGCATGATGAACGTGCGGCCGATATAGCGATTCTTGACAAAGCCTTCGCGGTACTTGATGCCCAGCCGGTTGGCGAGTTCGAGCGCCGACGGGCGGCTCGAATCGGGAATCGGGATGACCACGTCGATGTCCCGCGCCTCCGGCATGCCGCGGATCTTCTCGGCGAGCGCGCCACCCATGTTGAGGCGGGTTTGATAGACCGACGTGCCGTCGATCATGGAATCCGGCCGCGCAAGGTAGACAAATTCGAAGATGCATGGATTAAGGGACGGATTGTCTGCGCATTGGCGGGAATGGAACACGCCCGTGTTGTCGACGAAGATCGCCTCTCCGGGCGCGACGTCGCGCAAAACGTGGAAGCCGAGCGGCTCGATGGCCACCGATTCCGAGGCGACGATGTATTCGGTGCCGCCCATCGCCTCGTTCTTGCCGATGATGAGCGGGCGGATGCCGAACGGATCGCGAAAGGCGAGCATGCCGTACCCGGCGATCATTGCCACGACAGCGTAAGCGCCCTTGCAGCGCTTGTGCACACCGGCAACTGCGCGAAAGATCGCATCCGGATCGAGGCGGTGGTGCTGCGCTGCCCGTTCGAGCTCGAGTGCCAGCACGTTGAGCAGCACTTCGCTGTCGGAATTGGTGTTGACGTGGCGAAAATCGATCTGGAAGAGCTCGCGCTTCAGTTCCTCGCTGTTGGTGAGGTTGCCGTTGTGGCCCAGCGTCACGCCGAACGGCGAGTTCACGTAGAACGGCTGCGACTCGAGGTCCGAAAACGCGGAGCCGGCAGTCGGATAACGGCAGTGGCCGATGCCCGCGTAACCCATCAGGTCACGCATGTTGCGCGTGCGGAACACGTTTTGCACCAGGCCCGGGCCCTTGTACATATGGAAAATGGGGCCCTCGCTGGTGACGATGCCGGCGGCGTCCTGCCCGCGATGCTGCAGGAGCAGCAGGCTGTCGTACAGCATCTGGTTTACGGCGGTGTGCGCGACAACGCCGACGATTCCGCACATGGGAGCTTCAGGCCTTTCTGTCCGCGGGGGCACCGGCTGGGGTGCGGCCGTCGCGTGAGTAATCGAGTCGCTCGGCCCACTCGGGCGGCAGCCACGGCTTGAGGGAAAGCGCAGCGGCCGCCAAAGGCGGGGCAAGGGCGGCATTCTGCCACCAATTGAGGCGCGGCAGGGTGGTCAGACCCGCGACCAGCACAAAGGCCATCACCAGGACCAGGCCGCGCGCGGCACCGAATATCGCGCCCAGGAAACGGTCGACAAAGCCCAGGCCTGCCTTGCGAATGACGCTCGCAAGCGGCCACGCGATCAACGCGCCCAGCACCAGGCATCCGATGAACACGACGACGAAGGCAAGCAGGTAACGTAGCACCGGATTGTTGCCGATTTCCGGCAGCATCCCGCCTAACAACGGCGTCAGCGCGACCGCAATGATGAAACCGAGCACCCAGGCGACCAGCGCAATCAATTCACGTATCACGCCGCGAGAGAACGCGAACAGCATCGACATTCCGACCAGGGCGATGAGGGTCCAGTCGAACGCATTCATGGCAGGAGTGCGACTCTACTTCGCTGCCGCGACGATGCCGCTGTAACCTTCGCGTTTCAGATTGTCGCGAACGTCGATCGCCGCATCGCGCGAAGGGTACGGGCCGACCCGCACGCGCCACAACGTGCCCTTGCTTGTCGTCAGAGGCTCCGTATAGGCGGGGTAGGCAGCTCTTTTCAACTTGTTGGCCAGCGCATTGGCGCCCTTGTCGTCCGCAAAAGCGGCGAGTTGCACCGAAAATCCTTCTTTAGTTGCGTCCTTCGGCGCGTCCTTGGTTGGGTCCTTATTTGCATCAACCGGCGGCGACGACGCAGCAGTGCCGGCGGGCGTGGCTGCCGTGGCGGGCAATGCGCCTGAAGTGGGCGCGGGTGCTGCAGTGGCCGTGGCCGCAGGTTTCACGGCCGCGCCCAATACTTTCTGTTCGGCCTGCGCGATCGACTTTTTCGGCGCGGGAACAATGGTGGCAACGGGCGCGGATTCCTGCGGCGCGGGAGCGGCGGACATCGCTGCATTTTCCACTCCGGCCGGCACCTTCAACGCTTCGCTCTTTGCGGCCGATTCCTTGGCGGGCGCTTTCACGCCCTTGTCCGAAAGGCGGTTGACGAACTTCGCGTTGTCCTCCGGTGGAATCCTTACCGACACATCCTCGCCGAGCGGCTTGGGGTCGCTCTCCAGCAGCAGCGGCACGACCACTGCAGCAGCGAGCGCCAGAACGACCGCGCCGAGCAAGCGGCGGCGCGCGCGGCGGCGCAATTCGTCGACGTTGATATCGGGAGCTTCGGCCATGGCGAGGTTTCGTGAATTCGAGTCCGTGGATTCGTCAGCGCTTCGTCGCCACGAGTACCGCAGCCACCGTGAGGAACGAGCCGAAAACCACGATTCTATCAGCCTCGCCCGCCATGTCCCGTGCGGCAACGAACGCGGAGGCAATGTCCGGAAAAATACGCAGGGCGTCCGTATCCACCCCGGCAGCGACGAGCTTGTCGCGCATGATGTCGGCGTTGGCGCCACGCGGACCGGGAAGGGACGCAATGAACCAGTGATCGATGCGCGGCATTATCGCGGTTGCGACACCCGTGATGTCCTTGTCCGCGAACATGCCACACACGGCAATCGTCTGCGGGAAATAGCCCATCACCCCGAGCTCATCGGCCAGCACGGTGGCCGCATGCGGATTGTGCGCGACGTCGAGCACGATCGTCGGACGGCCCGGCAGCACCTGGAAGCGCCCCGGAAGCTCGACCGTCAGCAGTCCTTCGCGCAGCGCGCCGCTGCGCACGGGCAACGTTTCGCGCAACAGATCGAGTACCGCGAGCACCGTCGCCGCATTGCCCAGCTGGTACGCGCCGCGCAGCGCCGGGAACGGCAGGCCAAAGCGCTCGCCGCCCGGACCCCAATACTTCCATTGCGTGCCTTCGTTCACGAAACCGTAGTCGCGCCCGATCTGGAAAACCTTCGCACCGATTTCCTCCGCGTGCGCGACCACGCTTGCCGGCGGACGCGGATCCGCGCAAACGGCGGGACGTCCGGCGCGAAAGATGCCCGCCTTTTCGCGGCCGATGTCCTCGCGTGTCGGACCCAGGTAATCCGTGTGGTCGATGGCGACACTCGTAAGCACCGTCACCGTGGCATCGAGGACATTCACCGCGTCGAGCCGGCCGCCCAGGCCCACTTCGAGTACCAGCGCGTCAAGTCCGGCACGGGCAAAGAGCCACAACGCGGCGAGCGTGCCGAATTCGAAATACGTGAGCAGCGTCGGCGTGCCGTCGCGACCCTTTGTCGCAAGCCGCGCATTCTCGACAGCCTCGAATGCCGCCAGCAATTCGTCGTCGGTAGCATCAAGACCCTTGATGCGCACGCGTTCGTTGTAGCGCGTGAGGTGCGGCGACGTGTACAGACCCACGGAATAGCCCGCGCACTGCAGGACCGATGCGAGCATTCCGCACGTCGACCCCTTGCCGTTGGTGCCGGTGACGGTCACGACGGGACAGGTGACAGACGCGTCGAGGTTCGCCCGGACGGCGCGCACACGATCGAGGCCCATCGCAATGGACTTCGGGTGCAGCGTTTCGAGATACGCGAGCCAGGCGTCGACGGTGGCCGGGCGGCTCATGGTGTCAGGTGCGCGTGCGCACCCGCAAAGGATGAGGGAACCTCTGCATGAGTCGCACGCGGTTGCGACGGGAAGCTTTTCGGAATGGGATGCGCGAAGCGGTGAGCGACTTGTGGTCGACCCCACACGAGCGAGCCGCGACAAAGCATACCGCCCGAAAAGCCCCGTCCCTCCGGGCTGCTGCCCAATGCGGCGCCTGCTTCGCCGGACTCCTTGGCATCGTAGGATTGACTACGACCTGCGTCGCCCGTCTCGCATTCATCCGCATTGGGCCGTGCAGCGCAGCCGCGTGCGACTCATGCAGAGGTTCCTTAGTTCGCCGGTGCGGGCTGGCGGGTGAGCAGGGCCAGGAGATTCGCGAGTTCGTCGCGCAACTGGCGGCGGTCGACGATCAAGTCCAGTGCACCTTTTTCCACCAGGAACTCGGCGCGCTGGAATCCCTCCGGAAGCTTCTCGCGCACCGTCTGCTCGATGACTCGCGGACCCGCAAAGCCGATCAATGCGCCCGGCTCCGCAATCACCACGTCAGCGACAAACGCGAACGATGCCGACACGCCGCCCATCGTCGGGTCGGTGAGGAGAGAGACGAACGGCAGCCGTGCCTTGGTCAGTTCCTGCAGGACCGCAGTGGTCTTGGCCATCTGGAACAGCGAACTCACGCCTTCCTGCATGCGGGCGCCACCCGACGCTGCGATGCAGACAAAGGGAATCCGGTTTTCGTAGGCAACGCGCACGCCGCGGACGAAACGCTCGCCGACCACCGAGCCCATCGAACCGCCCATGAAACCGAACTCGAACGCGGCCAGCACCAGCGGCACGCTTTTGATGCTGCCCTGCATCACCACGAGCGCATCCGTCTCGCCGGTTTCCTCCAGCGCGTCCGCGAGACGCTCCGGGTATTTCTTCTGGTCGCGGAACTTGAGGCTGTCGATCGGCAAAACTTCCAGGCCGATTTCGAAACGCCCTTCCGGGTCGAGCAGTTGTTCAATGCGCTCGCGTGCGCCGACCCGCGAGTGGTGCGCGCACTTTGGACACACATGGAGGTTTTTTTCGAGGTCGGTGCGATACAGCACGGCCTCGCACGACGGGCATTTGACCCACAGGCCTTCCGGCACGGGCGTCTTGCGCTCGCCCGGCGCACTCTTGATACGTGGTGGAAGCAGTTTCTGCAACCAGCTCATTGAGTTGTCCCCAAAATCCTGCCCAAGTGTGCTGAAACCGGTGCAGTCTTAAGCCGCACGCTTGTCGGCCAGGGCGTCAAGCGCCTGCCGAATGCCCTTGAGCCACGCGCCGGCGCGCACCGCCGCTTCGGCGGGCGGACCGGCTTCGATTTCCTCGATGATACGCGAGCCGATGACCACGGCGTCCGCATGCATTGCGATGGCCTGTGCGCTGGCGGCATCGCGGATCCCGAAGCCCACGCCAACGGGCAATGTGACCTGCTTGCGGATCTGCGCAAGCCTCCCCGCGACGTCGCCGGTGTCAATGTGCCCGGCGCCCGTCACGCCCTTCAGCGACACATAATAGACGTAGCCGCGCGCCACCTTGGCCACCTCCCCGATTCGAGCGTCCGTCGTCGTCGGTGACAACAGGAAAATCAGCGCGATATCGCGCGCGGCAAGCAATTGCGCAATGTCCGTGGCTTCTTCCGGCGGATAATCGATGACTAGGACGCCGTCTACGCCGGACTCCTTCGCGCGATCCGCAAACCGGGTCACGCCCATCGCTTCAATCGGATTGGCGTAGCCCATGAGCACGATCGGCGTGGCGGAGTTGGTGCGGCGAAAGTCGCGAACGAGGTCGAGGACGTCTTTGAGTCCGACACCCTGCGCCAGCGCACGGTCGCCCGCGCGCTGGATCACCGGGCCATCGGCCATCGGGTCGGAAAACGGGACGCCCAGCTCGATCACGTCCGCGCCCGCCGCCACCAGCGAGTCCATGATTGCGCGCGTCGCTGCGAGCGATGGATCGCCCGTCGTGACGTACGGAATCAGCGCGGTGCGTCCGGCGGCCTTGAGTTTCGCGAAGGTGACGTCAATGCGGTTCAAATCGAAGTTCCAGTTTCAAGTCCTGGGGCCGGAGCGCTCGGCGACCGTGTTCATGTCCTTGTCGCCGCGGCCGGAAAGATTGACCAGCAGGATCTTGTCCTTCCCAAGTGTGGGCGCGAGCCGCGTCGCGTAGGCCAGCGCGTGCGCCGACTCCAGCGCCGGAATGATGCCCTCGATGCGGCAGCACTGGTGGAACGCCGCGAGCGCTTCATCGTCGTTGATCACCTCATACTCTGCCCGACCGGAATCCTTGAGCCACGCATGCTCGGGACCCACGCCCGGATAATCGAGGCCCGCCGAAACCGAATGCGTTTCGGTGATCTGGCCGTTAGCGTCCTGCAGGAGATACGTGCGATTGCCGTGCAACACGCCAGGGCGGCCCGCGTTGAGCGATGCCGAGTGCTTTCCGGACGCGATGCCGAAGCCCCCGGCCTCGACCCCGACCAACCGCACATCTTCGTACCCAATGTAGGGATAGAAAATGCCCATGGCGTTGCTGCCGCCGCCCACGCAGGCGATCACGACGTCAGGCTGGCGGCCCGCGTATTCCGGCATCTGCACGACACACTCATCGCCGATCACGCGCTGGAAGTTGCGCACCATCATCGGATAAGG
>JAYTIR010000319.1:0-3623 GCA_043731765.1 Burkholderiales bacterium | reverse complement strand
TTGTCGCGGGACGCAATCTCGCCGCAGGCGCCACTCGCTGCGGCCGACAGCAGCGGACAGTAGGCGTTACTGCTTCGGGCGTCACTCCTTCGCGCCGGCACGGCGCAATTGTTCGGCCATCTTCTTCTCGTTTCCACGCAGCGCCCAGTCCAGCGCGGATGCGCCATTCTGGTTGCGGCGATTGACGTCGGCCCCTTTGGCGACGAGCAGTTCCACCGTGGAGCCCTTGCCCTCCCGCACCGCCATCATCAGTGCTGTCGTGCCGTTGGGTGACGGCGCATTGATGTTGGCGCCTTCCGCGAGCAAATAGGCGACGATGGCATCGTGCCCGCCGGTGGCTGCGTAGGTGAGCGGAGTCCAGCCCGGGTTCTCGAGGCTCCCGCCCCGCGCGCGCAGCGTGCGCACAATGGCCAGATTTCCGGAGAGCGCCGCCGCCATGATCGCCGTGTCTCCGAACTTGTTGCGCGCATTGACATTGGCGCGTCCCGCCAGCAACGCCTCCACCATATTGGCATTGCCGCCTCGCGCCGCGACGACCAGCGCGGGGTCACCAATGGCGTCGACGGCATTCGGATCGACGCCGCGCGCGAGGAGTTCTTTCGCCTGGCCCACGCGATCGTTGGCCACGGCGATCACGAAATCCTCTTCCAGCGTAGCCGCACCGGCGTGCATGAAAGTGGTGGCCGCCGACATCGCAACCAGGAATTGGACGACGAACAATCGACGGTCAATGCGTGCGCATATCGGCATCTCTGGCAATCCTGAACAGGCGAAAGAAATTTTCGGACGTGGCGTGCGCTATTGCGTCCACTGGCACGCCACGCAGTCGGGCGACCGCTTCGCCGACATAACGCACCCACGCCGGCTGGTTGCGCTTGCCGCGGAACGGTACCGGGGCGAGATAGGGACTGTCGGTCTCGATCAGCATGCGGTCGAGCGGCACGCGGCGCGCCACTTCTTGCAACTCGAGCGCATTCTTGAAGGTGACGATGCCCGAAAAGGAAATGTGGAAGCCGAGATCAAGGGCGGCTTTCGCCACTTCCCAGGTTTCGGTGAAACAATGCATGACGCCGCCGGCCTCTCCCGCGCGCTCCTCGCGCATGATGGCGATGGTGTCGGCCGCGGCAGCGCGCGTGTGGATCACGAGTGGTTTTTCCGTTTCCCTTGCCGCGCGGATATGCGTGCGGAAGCGCTCGCGCTGCCATTCGAGATCGCCTTCCAGACGGTAGTAGTCGAGGCCGGTCTCGCCAATGGCGACGACCTTGTCCGCCTGCGACTTTGCCACCAGGTCGGCGACGGACGGTTCGGGTGTATCGGTGTAGTCCGGGTGGACACCCACTGTCGCGTACAGGTTTGCATGGCTTTGCGCGATCGCAAGCACACCGGGCCAGGCCGGCAGGTCCACGCCGATGCACAGCGCGTGGGTGACGTCGTTCTCGCGCATGGCCGCCAGAAGCTGCGGCAACTCTGCCGCAAGCTCTGGAAAATCGAGGTGACAGTGGGAATCGACGAACACTACATCGTGTGCGTGGGCCGGTTGGTCGCCAAGGCTTCGCCCAGGACTTTTTCAATCGTGGCCCGAGCGGCGGCGCCGGTGTCGTCCTGCGTGAACTGCACGCCGATTCCCTGCGTGCGGTTGCCCTGCACGCCTTCGGGGGTGATCCAGACCACTTTGCCCTGAACCGCCAGTCGGTTGGGGTCGTCCATCAGGGACAGCAGCATGAACACTTCCTCGCCGAGCGCATATTGGCGCGAGGTGGGAATGAAAATGCCGCCACCTTTCAGGAAGGGCATGTACGCCGCGTACAGCGCCGCCTTTTCGCGGATGTTGAGCGACAGCACGCCCGGGCGTGCGACGCCTGCGGCCGGCGCAGCGGGAGGTGCCTTGCGATCCACCATGCTGGCTTTTTTTCCTAACGAAACAATTCGCGATAACCGAAAAGCAGAGCCTCGGCAACGAGGCGGGGCTGCAGCGGATGCGCGACCGATGCGCGCTGCCGGAGCAGTGTCCGATGATAGCGAAACAGGGGGACCGGCGCCACCACGGACGCCAGTTGCTCGAACGCAGCGGCAAAATCGATGTTGCGTACAGGCATGCCGCCGGCAGCGACACGGGAGAGGTCGGCGGTCCACGCGACCAGCCAATCGATCGCTTGCCCCAGGCGCTCGCGGCGCTGGTCCTTCGGTGCGGCTTCGATTCTTGCGGCGAGCGCGACCGGCGACAGCGCCTCCGGCCTCGCCAATGCCTGCATCCACACCGTGCGCTCGGCCTGCCACTCCGCACCGGCCAATTCGAGTGCCGCCAGCGGTGCGCCCCCAGCCTGCGCCAACGCAAGCAGCGGCGACTTCACACCCTGTTTTTCGAGCCACGCTTCTGCCGCGGCCGTCGCGGGCCGTGGCGCGGGCATGCGCCGGCACCGGCTGCGCAGTGTCGCCGGCACGCGTCCAGGCTGATGAGTGACCAGCATGAGATAGGTCGATGGCGGCGGTTCCTCGAGCGTTTTCAGGAGCGCGTTAGCGGCCGGGAGGTTCATGGACTCGGCCGGAACTATCACCGCGACCTTGGCGCGACCACGGTGGCTCGTCAGTTGTGCCCATTCGATCAGCGCGCGGATGCGATCGACCGGTATCGGATCCTGTGCTTTCACCTCGCCGTCGTCATCGATGACGAAAGGTTCAACCATCTGCAGGTCGGGGTGCTGGCCGGCGGCAATGTAATGGCAACTCGCGCATGTCCCGCACGCAAAGCCCTCGGCTCCGGGGCTCTCGCAAAGGAGCGCGCGCGCAAGGTTCATCGCCAACGTGCGTTTGCCGATGCCGCGCGGACCGTCGAGCAACAACGCATGCGGCCAGGTTGCCTGCGCCGCGAGCGCTTCCCGCGCGACCTCGATTTGCCACGGCAGCAGCTCCTGCCAGCCTGGAACGATTTCGTCGCTTTCGGTCGCTGCCACGGTCACAATGCCGCGAGCAATTGCGCCAGGTCCGAGCGCACCTCGGACAGCGGACGAGCCGCATCCACCACGCGAAAGCGCGCCGGCTCGAGCAAAGCGCGTTCGAGGTAGACCGCGCGCACGCGCTCGAAAAAATCCGCCTCCTCACGCTCGAATTTGTCGAAATCGCGTCCCTTGGCCCGAGCCCGGTCGAGGCGTTCACGGGATACGGCAATGGGTACGTCGAACAGGATTGTGAGGTCAGGCCGGCAGTTGGCCGGAATGAAGCGCTCGAGTTCAGCAATGCGCTCGCGCGCCACCCCGTGCCCGCCACCTTGATAGGCAAAGGTGGCGTCGGTGAAGCGGTCGCACAATACCCAGTCGCCGCGCGCGAGTGCTGGCGCGATCACCTGCTCGACGTGTTCGCGTCGCGCCGCGAACATGAGCATTGCCTCCGTGTCGTGCGTCATCGGGTGCGCGAGCAACAGCGCGCGCAGGGCCTCGCCCAGCGCCGTGCCGCCGGGCTCGCGTGTGGCGACCACTGTCCGTCCCTGCGCCATGATGGCTTTCTTGAGCCAGGCAGCGTGGGTGCTCTTGCCGGCGCCATCGATGCCTTCCAGCGAAACAAAGCGGCCGCGTGTGGTCACGGGTTGGATGCCTGTTCGATCAGTGATGACGACAGGCGCATCAGCG
>JAYTIR010000318.1:0-2056 GCA_043731765.1 Burkholderiales bacterium | reverse complement strand
GACTGGGACCGCGCCGTCCGGCATGGCGTGCGCCACAACGGACGCACGTCGTCGATGCCGGTGGAGGAGTTCGTCAATCTCACCGACCACGAGTTGTCGGACGTCGTGGCCTACATTCGCTCGATGCCTCCGGTGAATCGCGACAAGGGCGCCGTGAAGTTGGGACCCATGTTCGCCTTCGTGATCGCCACCGACCCCAATGCGCTGGTCGCGTTCACGATCGATCACGACAAGCCGCACGTCGTGGAGCCGCCTGTCGAGGCGCCCAGCGTGGAAATGGGACAGCACATCGCGCAGGTCTGCCGCGGGTGCCATGGCAGGCAGTTGTCCGGTGGCAGGTTGGCGGGCGACCCCGACATGCCGATCGTCGCGAATCTCACGCCGCACGAAACCGGCCTCAAATCCTGGAATGAGAGCGACTTCGTCCGCGCGCTCCGCGAAGGCAAGCGCAAGGACGGCACGGCGATCAGCGAGATGATGCCGTGGAAGGCCTACGGGAAGATGACCGACACGGAACTCAAGGCCGTGTGGGCGTATCTGCAGACGGTTCCGGCGCTGGAAAAAGGAAACCACTGACGCGTGGCCGTTGGGAGAGGCCGTCCACACGCGAGGTCATGACACCTTAGATGAGTTGCGCCTGCCGCTGCGTCGTGCAATCCACGACCGTCAGCGCGGTCATGTTGACGATGCGGCGCACGGTCGCCGATTGGGTGAGGATGTGCACGGGCTTGGCCACGCCGAGAAGAATTGGGCCCAGCGTCACCCCGAAGCCGGACGCGACCTTGAGCAGGTTGAACGAAATGTTCGCGGCGTCGAGCGTGGGCATGATGAGGAGGTTCGCCTCGCCCTTCAGCTGCGAATGGGGGAACACCGCCATGCGCACGTCCTCCGCCAGCGCGGCATCGCCGTGCATTTCGCCATCGCACTCGAGGTCGGGATCCATGAGCTTGACCAGCGCGAGTACGTTCTGCATCTTTTTCGCCGTCGGATACGATGACGACCCGAAGCTCGAATGCGACAGGAACGCGACCTTGGGCACGATGCCGAAACGGCGCATTTCCTCCGCCGCCAGCAGCGTGATCTCGGCCAACTGCTCGGCCGTCGGATCCGGATTCACGTACGTGTCGGCGATGAAGATCGTCCGTGCCGGCAGCATCAGCGCGTTCATCGCGGCGTAGGTGCGCACACCCTTGCGCAGGCCGATGACCTGATCGATGTACTGGCGGTGCAGATCGTGCGTGCCGAAGGTGCCGCACAACATGCCGTCCGCCTCGCCTCGGTGCATCATCATCGCGCCGATCAGCGTGTGGCGACGGCGCATCTCGATCTGCGCATAGGCCTGCGACACGCCCCTGCGCTCGGTGAGGCGGTAATACTCCTGCCAGTACTCGCGGAAGCGCTCGTCGAATTCCGGGTTGATGATCTCGAAGTCGACGCCGGGCACTATGCGCAGGCCATAGCGCTCGATACGCCGCGCCAGCACCGCGGGCCGGCCAACGAGTATCGGCTTGGCAAGGCCCTCGTCTACCACGACCTGAACAGCGCGCAGCACGCGCTCGTCCTCGCCTTCCGCATACACAATTCGTTTCGGGTCCTGTTTCGCCGCGGTGAAGATCGGCTTCATCAGCAGGCCGGTGTGGTACACGAACTGCGTCAGACGTTGCTTGTAGGCGGCAAAATCGGCGATCGGGCGCGTGGCCACGCCCGAGTCCATCGCGGCCTTGGCCACCGCCGGCGCGATCATGACAATGAGACGTGGATCGAACGGCTTCGGGATCAGATATTCCGGACCGAAGTGCAGATTTTCGATGTTGTACGCGTGCGCGACGATGTCCGATTGCTCGGCCATCGCGAGATCGGCGATCGCGCGCACGCACGCCAATTTCATCGCCTCGTTGATCGTGGTCGCCCCGACGTCGAGCGCGCCGCGGAAGATGAACGGAAAGCACAACACGTTGTTGACCTGGTTCGGAAAGTCCGAGCGGCCGGTGGCAATGACCGCGTCCGGTCGCGCGGCTTTGGCCACGTCGGGCATGATCTCCGGCTCCGGATTGGC
>JAYTIR010000317.1:0-5428 GCA_043731765.1 Burkholderiales bacterium | reverse complement strand
ACTGTACACCCAATGAACCGGACGCGTCACGCACCCGTCCGCGTTTCTTTGTCGCCGTTTGCCGACAGTGTCCTGCGGCGAACGCAGAACGAACCATTTTTTAGATGGAAGCAACTCACGAACAGGAGGACCACCCTTTTCAAGGAGATCAAAATGTACTCGACGCGTGTTCCAGATTACGTACCACGCAGTTCGTTCACTCCACCCGTCATCGCAAAACGGTCCCGCGCTGGACGCATCGCACTGGTGGCGACGCTTGCCGGCTTCGGACTCGCCGCCTTGGCGGTGACCAACATCGCTCCGTCGGAGCGCAGTCGTGTCGCGGAGACGGCGGAGAACCAGGCAGCGCCTTCGGTGAACGAGGATTATTTTCCCGCGCGATTCACGATCGATGCGAAGGCGAGCGACGCGAGTGTTGTGACGTACGAGCACGACTGAGCAAACGTCTCACCAGACGCAGGATTGCCGTGCCCGTCAGTCGCTTTTCGCGCCGGATTCCTTGACGAGCTGCACCATCACTTTTGCATCGTCGGCGAGAAACGCGGCGAAATCCGCAGGCGAACGCGAGGCGGCGGTCTCGGTCCCTTCGCGCGCGAATGCCTGGATCACCGCGGGCTCGCGCAACGCCGCGATCGTTGCATCGAAAATCTTCGTGATGACCTCCGGCGGTGTTGCCGCGGGCACGAAGAATCCGTACCAGAGCGACATGTTGTAGTCCGCCACGCCGGATTCCTCCATGCCGGGAAGATCGGGCACCAGCGGCGAACGCGCGCGGCTGGTGACGGCGATTGCACGCAAGCGTCCAGCCTTGACCATCGGCAGCACCGACGGCGGCGTCGCGAACGTCACCTGCGTGTCGCCCGCCAGCACCGACTGCACCGCCAGTCCACCGCTCTTGTACGGCACGTGGACCATGTCCGTGCCCGCGAGCCGGTTGAACAGGATGGTCGCCATGTGCGGCGCCGAACCATTGCCCGAGGTCGCGAAATTCAGCTTGCCCGGTTCCTTCTTCGCCAGCGCGATGAGTTCGCGGATAGATGTGACACCGGTGCCCGGATTCACCGCAACGACCTGCGGCGAGGCGGAGACCTTCGTGATCGGCGCGAAGTCTGCGGGCTTGTAGCCGAGCTTTGGATTGAGCGCCGGATTGACCGAGATCGCACTCGGGCTCGCAATGAGGATCGTGTAGCCATCGGGTGCGGACTTCGCGACGAAATCGGCGGCAATGGTGGAACCCGCGCCCGGCTTGTTGTCCACCACGATCGGCTGGCCCATTGCGCGTCCCAAGGGCTCGCTGAGCACGCGCGACACATAATCGGCGGCGCCGCCCGGTGCGAAACCGAGGACGAGGTGGATCGGGCGGTTCGGATAGGTCTGGGCGAGCACCGAAGTCTGCGTCACGGCCAGCAGCAGCCCCAACGCCTTCAGTGCATATCTCATTCGCTTCATCGTGGGCTCCCGGTAGTCCAGTTTGTCGTTCCCGCGAAGGCGGGAACCCAGCGACTTCAGACGAACGTCGCTGGGTCCCCGCCCGCGCGGGGACGACAGTCGCGGTTACTCTTTTGACCAAGACTGGAGGGGTCATCTACCCTTGAAATTCGGCTTCCGCTTTTCCATGAACGCGGTGCGGCCTTCCTTGTAGTCCGCACTGGCGAAGCACGCGTCGATCATGCCCTGGACCTTGGTCATGTCGCGCGTATCGCTGTCCTCGGCGGTCTGGCGGATCGTGAATTTGGCCGCCGCGATGGTGAGCGGCGCGTTCTCCGCCAGCGTTGTGCAATAGTCTGCAACTTCGCGGTCGAGATCGGCCGCCGGCACGACGCGGTTCAGGAAGCCCATCCGCATCGCGTCGGCCGCGTCGAACTTGCGCGCGGAGAAGAAGATATCGGCGGCATTCGCCTGGCCCAGCAGTTGCACGAAGCGGCGAATGCCGGGGAAGTTGTAGCCGAGTCCGAGCCGTGCCGCGGGCATCCTGAACACCGCGTCGTCGGCGGCGAAGCGCAGGTCGCAGGCGGCCGCGAGCCCGAGGCCGCCGCCGATGCAGACCCCGCGGATGCGCGCGATGACTGGCTTCGTGCAAGTCACCGGAGCGGCGTACGCCTCCGCGACTGCGTTGTTGTACATCGCCTGCGCCTCGGCGCTCCCGCGCGCTTTTTCGAACTGCGAGATGTCGGCGCCGGAAATGAACGCCTTGTCGCCATCGCCGGTGATGACGATCACGCGTATGCCGGGGTCAGCCTCGAACGCGGCGAGCGCGGGCGGCAACGCCTTCCACATGTCGTAGGAAACGGCGTTGAGCTTCGCCGGATTGGAAAAGATCACAAATCCGATCGCGTTTTCTTTTTTGATAATGAGTTCAGGCATGTTGCTCCTGTTATTGATTGCTGAAACGAACTACGATGGTGTCAGTAAGCTGTCGCTCCCGGGCCGGCGGGAACCCAGCGACGGTCGTCGAAACGTCGCCGGGTCCCCGCCTGCGCGGGGACGACTCGATGGGAAGCGTTGCCTTCGATTTTCCCGAAAAACAATTGTCGTTCCCGTTTGACGAAACGTCGCTGGGTCCCCCCTTCGCGGGGACGACATGGCAGTGAGTTTGCGACATTCACTTTCGAAATCACTAGACAACCTTGCGTTCACGCAATCCATTTATTTCCCCGGCACGATAGCCAGCCTCGGCGAGGATCTCATCGGTATGTTCGCCGAGTTCTGGCGTCGCCGTCACGATTGCCGCAGGCGTGCGCGAAAGGCTCACTGGCTGGTTGACGATGTCGAGGTCGCCGAGCCGCGGATGATGCACCGGCGCGGCCGCGCCGAGATGACGGACCTGCGGGTCGGCGAATACCTGGTCGACCGTGTAGATGGGCCCGCACGGCACGCCGGCCCGGTTGAGGATGTCGATCCATTCTGCGCTCGTCTTCCCGACCAGTGCGGCATTGATCTCCGCATTGAGCACCGCCCGGTTCGTGGCGCGCAGCGTGCTCGTCGAAAACTCGGCGCGCTCGACCATCGCGGGCTGGTCGATCGCGATGCAGACACGCTTCCAGATCGCATCACCCGTGGCAGCGATGTTGATGTAGCCGTCGGCGGTCCGGTAGGCCGATGTCGGCATGCTGGTCGGGTGATCGTTGCCGACTTGCGGGGGCACTTCGCCGTTCATCAGATAGCGCGCCGCCTGGAAGTCGAGCAGCGCGATGCCCGCCATCAACAGCGAAGATTGCACCCATTGTCCTTCGCCGGATTGCTCGCGTTCCAGCAGTGCGGTGAGGATGCCGAGCGCTGCGTGCCAGCCGGCAGTGAGATCCGCGATCGCGGCGCCGGTGCGCATCGGACCCTGCCCTGGCGCACCCGTCACCGACATCAGCCCGCTCATGCCCTGCGCGATCTGATCGAAGCCGGGGCGCTCGCGGTAAGGCCCGTCCTGGCCGAAACCGGAGATGCTGGCCAGCACGATGCGCGGGTTGATCGCCTTCAGCGATTCATAGTCGATACCGAGACGGTACTTCACCTCGGGACGGTAGTTCTCCACCACGACATCGGATTTCTTCACCAGCCGCGCAAACACCTCGCGGCCCTCGGGCAGCTTGAGATTGAGCGTCATCGCGCGCTTGTTGCGATGCAGGTTCTGAAAATCGGGCCCGTCGCGCGGGCCGCCCATGCCCTCGCCTTCGCCGTCATCGGGCGGCGGCTCGATCTTGATCACGTCGGCGCCGAAGTCCGCAAACTGCCGGACGCAGGTCGGGCCGGCGCGAACGCGCGACAGGTCGAGAACGCGAAAACGGCAGAGAGCGGATGAAGCAGGTTGGGGTGGCATCGGAAGGTGAAGAACAAAGGAGCCGGCGACGGTTGACCCGGCGGATGGTCGCCGGATTATGGCTTTGCCAGTGGTGTATCGCAAGCGTTTAACGGAACTGCGGGAATGCGTCGGCGTCAAGCCGATGCGCTGTCGTCCATCCGCACCACGATCTTCCCGAGGTGCGCGTTGGACTCCATGTACTCCTTGGCGGCAGGCAACTCGTCGAATGCGTATACGCGATCGATGAGCGGCTTGACGCGCCCGTCGGCAATGGCCGGCAGTATATCGGCGACGATCCCGCGGACCGTCACCGCGCGCTGTCCGGCATTGCGCAGCTTGTTGGAAACGCCGAACAGTGTCAGGCGCTTGCCGTGCAGCGCCTCGATGTCCATCTCGCCTTTCAACACCCCGTCGACGTAGCCGACGGTTGCCAGCCGGCCCTGGAAAGCCAGCGAACGCACGCATTCGGCGAACATCGATCCGCCGACGTTGTTGACAACGAGGTCGACGCCCTTGCCTCCCGTAGCTTCCATCACCGCTTCGTAAAAATCGGCCGAGCGTGTGCAGATCGCGACGTCGAGGCCGAGCGCCTTGAGGCGTTCCAGCTTAGCGGGCGAACCCGAGGTCCCGATCACTTTCGCGCCGAGCATCTTCGCGGTCTGCAGCGCGGCGACCCCGACACCGGCGGAAATGCCGGTCACCAGCAGCCACTCGCCGGCTTTGAGGTGCCCCTGCCCGATCAGCATGTCGTGCACCACATTGAAGGTGAGGGGAATCGCGGCGCCCTCTTCCCACGACAGCCGCGCTGGCATCGCGATGGCTTCCCGCGCGTCCATCAACGCGTACTGCGCGAACGACCCGGCGCAGCGTCCCATCACCCGATCGCCGATGCCGAAATTCTTCACGTCCGTACCGAGCGCGACGACATCGCCCGCGCCTTCGCCACCTGCCGCCTTCGCCGCACCCGCCTTGGTCAGGCCGTGTCCGGCGATGAATTCGCCGCGGTTCAGCGATGCGGCGCGGATGCGCACCAGCAACTGGCCGGGACCCGCCGCAGGCACCGGCGATTCGCGCCGCTCGAGCACCGTTTTGCCATCGGCCGCATGGATCCAGTACGCCTGCATGGTTGTCGGCATGGGTTCCTTCATCCGGAAGACTATACCTTGCGCACCGGCCCGGGATACCGAGCCAGTTGTGCATCACCGGTGACCAGGGTGATCCCCTCGCTGAGCGCCTGGGCGAGCAGCAGGCGGTCGCAAGGATCCTTGTGAAGTGGGGGCAGCGAATCTATAGCCACCGCGTGCTGGCTGGTGATTGGAAGCTCCACATAGCCATTGTCGAGCAAGCTGCGCCGCAGCAAGCGCGGCTCTACGCGGAAGTCGTCCCGTCCCAACGTATTCTTGATTGCGATTTCCCACAGGCTGGCGGCGCTGAAGACAAGTTCGTTGCGTGGATCGTTCAGAAGCTTGCGCGCCGCCGCGGCTAGCCGCTTGGGCTCGCCCGCTGCCCAAAGCAATACTTGGGTATCGAGCAGAAGCTTCACCTCCCGATTCCGAAGAGCGCAGCGATCCGGGCTTCGCCCATGCGGTCGAAATCCTCGGGGACGGCGATTTCACCGACGAGGAAACCCAGTCG
>JAYTIR010000316.1:0-12040 GCA_043731765.1 Burkholderiales bacterium | reverse complement strand
CTGGAAGAGCCCGAGTTGTTGCGCCTGCCACAGTCGCGCGGCGTCGACGATCAGCAGAATATCGGCCGGGCTGTTGGCGCCTTCGGACTTGAGGCGCTCCAGCAATTGCTCGTCGCTGGCCTCGATCCGGTTGATCTTGATGCCGGTGGACTTGGTGAAATTGTCGTAGAGCGCCTCGTCCGTCTGGTAGTGGCGGGCGGAATAAAGGTTGAGCACGGGTTCATCGGCGGCGTACGCCGGGACCAGCGACGCGACGCACAGGGCCATCAAGCCGGCAATTCGATACACGCAAGTCATGAGAGGTTTCCGTCCTGCAAAGGATTAGAGCCTCCGAGGGTACAAAGAATCGGCACGCCTGTCAATACGAATGCGAATAATTCGCGTTACGCTATGTCATGCCGATTGGCCTCCGCCGTGCACCCGGCCCTATCCGCCCTCCAGCGGCGTCGGCTCAGTCACCGCCGTCGCGCCACGCCGGCCGCCCTGCCACGCGTCAAGCGAAATGATCGCGAGCCCGGCGCCGATGCAGCCGATGCCGATCCATTCGTTGCGGGTGAGCCGCTCGTCGAAGACAGCCATCGATGACAGCAAGGCAATGACCGGAATGGCGAACATGTTGAGCGACGCCGTGCCTGCCGGCAGCCAGCGCAGCACGGCAATCCATAACAGGAAGCCCAGGGCGGTCGACATGGCGCCGATCTGCACCAGCAGCAGGATGTAGGTTGTACTCCATTGCGTCGCAGGCAGGTCGAGGACAAAGGGCAGCACGGTCAGCGGCAACACGCCGACCAGCATTTGCCAGGCGATGAAGTTGAGCGCATCGAAGCGGTGATCGCGCTGGAAAAACTTGGTGGCGATCGTGCCGGCCGCCCACCCGAATCCCGACAGCACGGCCCACAGTTTGGGGGCAAGCTCCCCGTGCCACTGCCACGGCTCGACCACCAGCACCATGCCGGCAAGTGCGCAGGCGACCGCCAGCCACTGGTAACCCTTCACCCGTTCGTGCAGCACCGGCCACGCCAGCAGCAGCGTCCAGAACGGCATCGTGAACACGAGCACCGATGTGCGTCCGGCGCCGCCGCCGGCCAGCGCCATCGTCGTCGATCCGAAATTGATCGTCGTCTGGAAGATGGCGGTGACGATCACGGCAAGCCACGACTCCGGCAGCAGCGGACCGCGCCGCCAGAGCAGCACCGCGAACAGGATCAGCGTGGCGATCCACGTTCGCTGCACGTTGAGAATGACCGGACTTGCGGACTGGAGTGCGAACTTCATCGCCACCCAGTTGCTGCCCCAGATCAGCGTGAGGAATGCCAGCGCTGCGTAGGCGCCACGCCGCGATTGCACCGCGAGGCGTCGCGGCATCAGGCGAGAAACGTCTCGAGTGCGTGCGCGACGGCTTCCGGCTGGTCGTGATGCAGCATGTGCCCCGCGTCGGCGATCGTGATGATCCTGGCACCAGGAACATGCGCCATGCGGCGCTCGATTTCAGCCGCCGGATCGCGGTCACCGGCAAGCCAGCGCGGAATCGCGGAATCGTCCGCAGCGATCCACAGCGCGGGCGCGGTGATGCGATGCCAGATCGCGAAGATCTCCTCCAACCGGTACACGTTCGGGAAAGGTAACTTGTGGCGCGGGTCGGCGCGGAGTCGTACCGTGCCGTCGGGCAGCACTTCTCCCCAATGTGAGGCGAGGAACTCCGCCTTGTCGCGCGGCAGCCGGCGATTGTTTTTCTGCAGGCGATCCGCCACCGAGGCAATGTTTCGGTAGGGAGCGAGCGCCGGCGGATCCTCAAGCGCGTCGAGCCACGCCGTGAACTTCACCGGCGCGACCTCGGGCCCTTCCCCGGGGATGCCGAACCCGTCGAGCGAGACGACGTTGCGGACCCGTCCGGGCCGCACCCCGGCGTACATCAACGCGACATTGCCGCCGAGACTGTGACCGGCGATGTCCACGGCACCATCGGGCACCAGGGCGCGCACCAGACCATCGAGGTCGGCCACGTAATCGGCGAACCAGTAGCCCTCGTGCGGCCATTCGCTCAAACCGAATCCACGCCAGTCCGGCGCGAACACCTGCCATTCGGAGGCAAGCGCGTCGACCAGGAACTGGAACGACGCGGAGACGTCCATCCAGCCGTGCAGCAGGATCAGCTTCCGCGCGCTCGGATCGCCCCACGTGCGCACGTGATGGCGCAAGCCGCGAACGTCAACGAACCGCGACGTCGAAGCTTTCATTCGTGCATCGTCATTTGCGCATACTCAGTTGCGTATCATTTCTTCTTGCATTGGGCGACGCCGTCCTGCCAGCCGGTGCGATAGTTGCCATCGCCCGCGAAGCGTGCGGCATCCTTCTGCTCGGTGCCGCGCGCGGTCGCGCATCCATCGCCAAAGCCCAAACGATACGTCGGCGGAAATCCCTGCAGGTTCACAGGTGGCGGTGGCGGCTCGACGTAGGGCTTCGGTGCGGGTGGAGGCGCAGGTGCCGTCGATGGCGCCGACGGCAATTCCGGCGCCGAAGGCGAAACGGTCGCGCAACCTGCCAGTGCGGCGAGCAGCAAAGCAACAGCGAAGCGAATCAAGGACATTGCGATTATTCCGGGTCGGAGTGTCGCGGGGAACGTTTGCACGCAATGGAGCGTGCACGATCGGAGTAGAATTCTACCAGTCCCGCCCCTCCTCGAAATGACCGCTCCGTCCTTCGTCCACCTGCGGCTGCACAGCGAATATTCGGTCGTCGACAGCACGGTCAGGATCGATGCCGCGGTGGCGGCAGCGGCACGCGACGGCATGCCCGCGCTGGCACTCACGGACCTGGCCAACGCCTTCGGACTCATCAAGTTCTACAAGGCCGCACGTGGCGCCGGCTTGAAGCCCATCGTCGGCTGCGACGTGTGGATCACGCACGATTCGGAGCGCGAACGCCCGTTTCGCGCCATCCTGCTGGCGGCGTCGCGCGAAGGCTACCTCAAACTGTGCGACTGGCTGTCGCGCGCCTATCGCGCCAATCAATACCGCGGACATGCGGAGATTAGGCGCGACTGGTTTGCCGAAGGAACCGGGGGCCTGATCGCGCTGTCCGGCGCCCGCGATGGCGAAGTCGGCCACGCATTGCTGCAGGGCAATCCCACCGGAGCGGCACGCGCGGCGCGCGAATGGTCGGCGTGGTTCCCGCAGCGTTTCTACCTCGAAGTGCAACGCGCCGGGCACGCTGAGGACGACGCGCTGGTCGCCGCCACGGTCGCGCTCGCCGGTGAACTCACGTTACCGATCGTCGCCACGCACCCGACGCAATTTCTCGTGCGTGAAGACTTCCGCGCGCACGAAGCACGGGTTTGCATCGCGGAGGGCTCGATACTGTCCGATGCGCGGCGGCCCAAGCGCTTCACGACCGAACAATTCTTCACCACACAAGCGGACATGGCCGCGAAATTCGCGGACCTGCCGGAAGCCCTCGCCAACACCGTGGCGATCGCGCAGCGCTGCAACCTGACGATTTCGCTCGGCCAGAACCATCTGCCGGAGTTTCCGGTACCTGTCGGCGTGACTATCGACGAGCACCTGCGCAACGAAGCTACCGCAGGGCTCGAGCAGCGTTTGGCGCAACTCTACCCGGACGTGGCAGTCCGCGACGGGAAGCGACAGGAGTACGCCGCCCGACTCGATTTCGAGACCAAGACCATCGTGCAGATGGGTTTCGCCGGCTACTTTCTGATCGTCGCCGATTTCATCAACTGGGCGAAGCGCAATCAAGTGCCGGTCGGTCCGGGCCGCGGGTCGGGTGCGGGTTCGCTGGTGGCCTACTCGCTCGGCGTAACCGATCTGGATCCGATTCGCTACGCGCTCCTGTTCGAGCGCTTCCTCAATCCGGAGCGGGTGTCGATGCCCGACTTCGACATCGACTTCTGCCAAAACGGGCGCGACCGCGTCATCGACTACGTCAAGAACAAATACGGCGCGGATTCCGTGTCGCAGATCGCGACCTTTGGAACGCTGGCGGCCCGCGCCGCGGTGCGCGATGTCGGCCGCGTGCTCGACATGCCTTATCTCTTCGTCGACGGCATCGCCAAGCTGATTCCCTTTGCGCCAGGCAAACAGGTCCTGCTGAAGCGTCCGCCTGCGCGAAAGGAAGACCGCGAAGCCAATGTCATCTATGCGCGCGAGGCCGAGCCGCTATTGGTGGAGCGTGAGGCTGCCGAAGAGGAAGTGCGGCAGCTGCTCGAACTGGCGGAACAATTGGAAGGTCTGCCGCGCAATGTCGGCATGCATGCCGGCGGCGTGCTGATCGCGCCCGGCAAACTCACCGATTTCTGTCCGCTGTACGTCCAGTCCAACGCGGAAGCGATCCTCTCCCAGTTCGACAAGGACGATGTCGAGGCCGTTGGCCTGGTGAAGTTCGATTTTCTGGGTCTCACCACGCTGACCATCCTCGACTGGACGCTCAAATACCTGCGTCAGCTCGATCCGAAGGCCGACGTCATGCTCGACGCGCTGCCGCTCGATGACCGCGCCACCTACGACATTTTCAAGAGCGGCAATACGGTCGCCGTGTTCCAGTTCGAATCGCGCGGCATGCGCGACCTGCTGAAGCAGGCGCCGCCGACCCGCTTCGAGGACATCATCGCGCTGGTCGCTCTGTACCGGCCGGGGCCGATGGCGCTCATTCCCGACTACGTCGCGCGCAAATCGGGCCGCGAGCGCGTGCCCTACCCCGATCCGCGTCTCGAGTCCATCCTCGAGCCCACGTACGGCGTGATGGTGTATCAGGAACAGGTGATGCAGATCGCGCAGGTGATCGGCGGCTACACGCCGGGCGGCGCCGACCTTCTGCGCAAGGCGATGGGCAAGAAACTGCCAGAGGAAATGGCGACGCACCGGACGATCTTTGTCGACGGCGCGCTCCGGAACAACGTGACGGAGGGCCGCGCCACGCAGCTCTTCAATCACATGGAAAGCTTCGCCGGTTACGGCTTCAACCGGTCGCACGCCGCGGCCTACGCGCTCATTGCGTACCAGACCGCGTGGTTCAAGGCGCATCACCCGGCCGCGTTCATGGCGGCCAACCTTTCGCTGGTCATGGACGACACCGACAAGGTTCGCCACTTCCGCGATGACGCGATTGCGCTTGGTTTGAAGATGCTGCCGCCGGATGTGAACGCATCGAACTACCGCTTCGAACCGGTGGACGCCAAACAGATCCGATATGGACTGGGCGGCATCAAGGGCACCGGGCAGTCCGCGGTCGAGGCCGTTGTCGCCGCGCGCGAAACCGACGGTCCGTTCCGCGATCTCTTCGATTTCTGCCGGCGCGTGGACAAGCGCGCGGTCAACCGGCGAGCGGTGGAGGCCCTCGTTCGGGCCGGTGCGTTCGATGCAATCGAGCCACGCCGCGCGGCACTTCTCGCGTCGGTCGGCATGGCGCTCGAGGCCGCCGAGCGCGCCGAAGCGAATGCGGCGCAGGTCTCGCTGTTCGGCGAGGAGGCGGCTGAACGCTCGGTCGGTCTCGTCGCAACGCGTGATTGGTCCGATGCCGAGCGCCTGCAAAACGAAAAATTCGCGGTCGGGTTCTACATGTCGGGGCATCCGTTCCACGGTTACGCCGCGGAATTGGCGCCGATCGTGCGCACCGCGCTCGTGGACTTGAGTCCCAGGACCGATCGAGTGCTGGTCGCCGGCATCGTGACGCAGATGCGCGTGCAGAACGGACGGCGCGGCAGGATGGCCTTCGTCACGCTCGACGACGGCCGCGGCTCGACCGAGATCATGGTCTACAACGAGATCTACGACGGCGCGCGTAACCTGCTGCGCGACGACCAGCTGGTCATCGCGGACGTCAAGGTCACCCAACGCATGACCGACGACGGCGAATTTTCTGGCCTGCGCATCATCGCCGAAAATATTTACGACCTCCCGACTGTGCGCAAGAAATTCGCCAAAGGGCTCAAGCTTGCGTGCAACGGCAACGCGTCCGCTACCACGCTCGCGGAAATCCTGCTGCCGTTCCGGCCGGGCGACAAGCCGATCACGGTTTCGTACCGCAACGAGCGCGTCGGTGGCGACGTGACGTTACCTGAGGCATGGCGCGTCAATCTGGACGACGCGCTGCTCGATCGTCTGCGCGCGTGGTTGCAGCCCGAAAACGTGCAGGTGCTGTATTGATGCGCCCAAAGGGCGGATTGAGTCTCCCAAGGGGCAGCTGATTCACGCAGGCGCTCCAAAGAGTCGATTCGGCCGCGGCCTCTGGCGGCATCGCGACTTTCTGCTGCTGTGGAGCGCACAGGGCATCTCCGCCGTCGGCTCGCGCATCACGCGCACCGCATTGCCGATGGCGGCCATCCTCGTCATCGACGCGTCCGTGTACGAGTTGGGATTCCTGGCCGTCGCGCTGTCCCTGCCGGGCGTGCTGGTCGCTTGGGTAGCAGGCGGCTGGGTGGACAGGCATCGAAGACGTCCGCTGCTGATCGCGACGGACCTGATCCGCGCGGTGGCGCTGCTGGCCATTCCCCTCGCGGCAATGCGACACTCGCTGTCGCTGCCCGTTCTCTACGCGGTCGCCGCAATCACCGGCATCTGCACCGTGCTTTTCAACCTCGCCGACCACGTGTTCATTACAGACCTCGTGTCGCGCAAGCGTCTGCTCGATGCCAATGGCAAGCGGGAAGCGGTCGATGCGATCGCCGAAATTTCCGGCCCCGCGCTCGGCGGCGCATTGGTGGCGCTGTTGACTGCGCCGATCGCCATTGCGGCCGACGCCGCAACGTTCGTCGTTTCGGCCTTCCTGATCGCGCGGATTCGCAAGACTGAATCGGTTCGGCCGCCGGTCGCGGCCACGTCGTTCGTCGACGACGTGCGTACCGGCATTCGCGTGGTGTGGAGGACGCCCGCGATCCGCACGCTGTTTTGCGCAATGACCATGTTCACCTTGTGCGGAAGTTTCATGGCTTCGCTGTACACGCTCTATGCGCTGCGCGAATTGGGGTTATCACCGGCGCAACTTGGGCTGGCGATCGGATGCGGCGGCGTCGGCGGCTTGATCGGCGCCGCACTGGCCGCGCCCGCGGCTGCGCGTTGGGGTACCCGCCGCACGCTGCTTGGGTCGCTCGCCATGACGGCGGTGATGCAGGTATTCATTCCGCTGGCGCCCGCCGTGCCGTGGCTCGCCATGATGTTCCTGATCGCCGCGCAGGTTTTCGGCGACGGCGCCATGACCGTTTATCTCGTCAACGAGACCACGCTGCGTCAACGGCTGTTGCCGCAGGAATCGCTGGGAAGGGCGGCCGCAACCTGGCAGGTCGCGGGCGGGCTGCTCACGCCCACCGGCGCATTGCTTGGCGCGGCGCTCGCAGAAACGATTGGCCTGCGTCCGACGCTCTGGATACTGGTAGCAGGCTTTGCGACCGCATTCCTTTGGCTTGTCCTGGCGCGCAGCACGTTGCCGTTTCGACACGCGGATGCGCCAGCCGGCCAACCGTCAGGCTGCTAACCGTCAGGCTGCTAGTAGAATCGCGTAAACGCCACTCCGGAATCGCCATGCCACTCCCGAACACCATGCGTTACATCGCGGTACGCGAGCCGGGTCCGCCGGACGTGCTGGTCGCCGCCGAAGGACCGTTGCCACAACTCAAGCCCGGTGAAGTCCTGGTCGAGGTCGCGTACGCGGGAGTCAACCGTCCCGACTGCCTGCAGCGTTCCGGCGCCTATCCACCACCCGTGGATGCGTCTCCGATCGTCGGCCTCGAAGTCGCGGGGCGGATCGCGGCGCTGGGCGAAGGCGTCACGACGTGGCAAATTGGCGATGAGGTCTGCGCACTCACTCCCGGCGGCGGCTATGCCGAATATTGCGCGACGCCCGCAGGTTTTTGCCTGCCGATCCCCACCGGATTGACGTTGCGCGAAGCAGCCGGCATACCCGAGAATTATTTCACGGTCTGGTACAACGTCTTCGACCGCGTGCACCTCGCTGCCGGCGAATCGATCCTGATCCACGGCGGCACCAGCGGCATCGGACTGACGGCAATCCAGCTCGCCAAGGCGTTTGGCGCGACGGTCTACACGACGGCCGGCAGCGCGGACAAGGTGGCGTTCTGCAGCTCGATGGGCGCGGATCATGCGATTGACTACAAGACGCAGGACTTTGTAGCCGAGGTGGCCCGCCTCACCAACAAGCGGGGTGTGAACGTCGTGCTCGACATGGTCGGCGCGGACTACGTCGAGAAGAACCTGAAATGCCTGGCGCTCGAAGGCCGGCTGACACAGATCGGCTTCCTCAACGGGAGCCGTGTCGACGTGGACCTGCGCCACGTGCTGATGAAGCGGTTGACCATTACCGGATCGACGCTGCGCGCAAGCCCGCCGGCGCGCAAGGTGGCGCTCGCGAACTCGTTGCTCGAAAAGGTCTGGCCGCTCTTTGCGCAAAGGCGGTTGCAGGTCGTGATCCAGGAAACGCTTCCACTCGCGCAGGCGTGCGCTGCGCACGCCTTGATGGAATCGGGCAGGCTGATCGGAAAGGTGATACTGAAAGTCGAGCCATAGCGAAAATCAGTAAGTCGCGCGTCCACCCGAGAGGTCGAACACGGCCCCGGTCGAGAACGAGCAATCCTCGCTCGCGAGCCAGCACACCATCGCGGCGATTTCGTCGACGGTCCCGAAGCGTCCCAGCGGAATCTTGGACAGCATGAAGTCGATGTGCTGTTGCGACATCTGGTCGAAGATCGCCGTGCGCACGGCCGCCGGCGTCACGCAATTGGCGCGGATTCCCGTCTTCGCAAGCTCCTTCCCGAGCGATTTCGTGAGTCCGATCACCGCCGCCTTCGACGCGCTGTACGCCGACGCGTTCGGATTGCCTTCCTTGCCGGCAACCGAAGCGATGTTGACGATGCGCCCGTAATTGTTCTTCTGCATGACCGGCACGACGGCACGGTTGCACAGGAATACGCCGTGGACGTTGACGTTGAAAACCTGTTTCCACGCGTCGACCGGATATTCGGCCAGGGTCACGTTGGGACCGGTGATGCCGGCCGAGCAGACCAGGGCATCGATGCCCCCACATGCGGCTGTCGTGGCCCGCGTCACGCGTTCGACCGCATCGGCGTCCGTCACGTCGAGCGCAAACGCGAGCGTGCTGCCTCCGATTTCGGCCTTGGCGTCCGCCAGCGTTTTTTCGTCACGATCCCAGAGAGCGACGCGCGCACCGCTCGCGGCCAGCCGTCGCGCTACCGCGAGGCCGATGCCCGCGGCACCGCCGGTGATGGCCACCGTCCTGCCCTTGAAGTCGAGTTGGTTCATCTTGTGTTTTCGCGAGGTTCGGTTGAATGATCGGAGGGAATTCCCGCAAAAGCCGCCGCTACGCGCGCTGGAACAGCACAAGGCCGACGACCAGCGCCGCGACGGCCAGTATCCCGATGATGCACATCAGCGCGAACAGCGTATTTTTCGTCTCGCCGTGAAAGACCAGGAGGTCGTCGATGAGCTCCGCCACCTGGGCGTTGGTCGCGAACGAGGGGCCCGGAATTGTTTCGTGCGGCGTGACGTCGTTCGCGCGCGGTTCCGGCACGTCGATGGGCAGGATGAACGTAAAATTCGTGACCAGCAGCATGCGATGCGCCAGCGTGTCCCAGACCTTGGTGCGCTTCCCGGCCCGCGCTTCATAGCCAAGGCCCCGGGTCTCGGTGCGGGAAATCCGCTCGCCGGCATCGATGAAGAACTTGGTCGGCAAACGACCGGAAAGCGCCACCCGGACCAGCGTATCGAACTTCGCACTGGCCATCGCGATGTTGATCTGATATTTGGCGGGAGAGAGATCGGCAGCGAGACCGGACTCCGCGATGTAGATAAGGGATCCCAGGTCGTTTGCGCCGTTGCGCGCCCCATTGTCCTTGCGCTCGCGGACGCGCAGCACGCCGGTGAGGTCCTCGAGCCTGTCTCCGGTCGCGAGCTTGACGGAATCGCCGGAGTAGACCACGACCTTCATCACCAGGACGCTGGCTTTGCTGTCCTCGATGATGAGCCGCGCCTTGGTCGGCCGGAAACCCACGAGCGGCATGCGTTGAATCCGTTTTTTCTTCCGGCCGTAAAATGGTCACGACGCCAGCGTCGATTCTATGACATGAGCGCAGGGATGAAGCGCCGGGCCGACCGGCGGAGATTATAGCCGTCCTCCACGGGCCGGCACGGCGCGCGACGCATAATGGACCTGTACCGCGGTCGGGAAGGCCGATTCGCACGGCCGGTCCCGCGCCCTGGATGGAAATGATTCCGACCCCATATGAGCACCGATATCCAGACCCCATTCGACGTTGCGATAGTCATGGCAACCGTGGTGCGCCCGTCGCTGGCGCAGGCGATCCGCTCGGTCTACGCACAGCACTTCGGCGGACGTATCCAGATCCTGGTCGGGATCGACCGGTGGGAGGGCGAACGCGCCATGCTCGACGCGTTGCTCGCCGAATGCCCGTCGCATGTGGCGGTGACGCAGATCGACCTGGGCTACTCGACCTCGCAACGGCACGGCGGCCTTTATCCCAGCCACTTCGGAGGCGCGCTCAAAACCATCCTCAGCTATGCCGCGAACAGCCGCTACGTGACCTATCTCGACGACGACAACTGGTATGCGCCGGAGCATCTGGCGACGATGCTGGAGGCGGTGGCGGGGAAAGCATGGGCGTTTGCGTTGCGTCAATTCGTCGAAAAGCGCAGTGGTGATCTCCTCTGCCCCGACACATGGGAGTCCGTGGGGCCCCACCGCGGCGTATACGCGAAAGCGCAAGGCGGGTTCGTCGACACCAATTGCTTCTTGATCGACAAGTTGATGTGCAATGACGCGTTCCCGGAGTGGGCGATGACGCGATTCGCGGGAGGTACCGGAGGCGATCGCCAAATCCTGCAACGGCTGCTCGAACGGCCGTGGGGAACGAATGGCGCGCCGAAGAACCAGCAGACATTGCGCCACGGGCCGGCGATCGCCGGTGAGGCGTTCATGCCCGTCGGTGCCAACGACTCGCGCTTGCTTCGCCTCTTTCCAGGTCTTGAAGGAAAAACATGAGTGATTGCTTCCGGCCGTTGGACCAGGCAACTTCCGCGAACGCGATCAAGTCCCGCATTTCCGGAATTGCGAGCATCGTCGGTGATCCTGATCGACCAGTATTGGGCTTGGCGGCGCTCTTGCCCGGACACCGCAACACGTTGACTTTTTGCGATGGCGTTGACGCGCAGGATCGCCTGGCTGCATCCAGCGCGTCGGTCGTTGCGGTCTCAGGGGCGTTGAAGCCAACCAAGGACCAGACGTTGCTCATTGTGGACGACCCCAGGGCGTGGTTCATTCGTGCCGTCGAGGCACTGCTGCCGGACTCCAGTCGGCCGCGAGAACCCGCAATCGGCATCCATCCGTCCGCCCGCGTTCATGCCGACGCGCAGGTCTCCGGAGCCGCGGCGGTCGGCGAAGGCGTATCCATCGGTCCGGGAACGCGCGTCGGTCCCGGCGCGGTGATCTATGCCGGCTGCACGATCGGCGCGAATTGCTGCATCGGCCCCGGCGCAGTCATCGGCTGGGTCGGACTTGCGTACCACCAAGGCAAGGATGGCCGGCGCGCATTCTTTCCCCATCTGGGCAGCGTTCGCATCGGCGATTGGGTGGACATCGGCGCCAACGCGTGTGTCTGCCGCGGCATGCTTTCGGACACGACGATCGGAGATTCTGCGAAGATCGGAAGCCTCGTCTACCTGAGCCACGGTACGACGACAGGCGCGAACGCGTGGGTGTCCTCATCCGCGGCGGTGGCGGGTCATTCACACATCGGCGCGACCAGCGTGCTCGGAATCGGCGCCATCGTCATCGACAACATCACGACGGAGCCCGGAGTCATCGTCGGCGCCGGCGGCGTCGTGACGCGTGCCGCCATGACGGGAGAAAAGTTGGTCGGTGTGCCCGCGCGCCACACGCCGGCGCTGCGCCGATTCGGTCCGACCCCGCGGGAAGATTAAAACCCATCCCAAAAATGTCGCGAGCAGCCCCGAGTGCGCGCAGGCCCGCAGCGAGCCCCGAG
>JAYTIR010000315.1:0-5701 GCA_043731765.1 Burkholderiales bacterium | reverse complement strand
TGTTCAAGATGGACGTGAAGCCCAACTTCACCGTCGAAAACGAAGCGGCCATCAGCGCGCCGCCCAAGGTCGACTTCGGCAAGCAGCCCGCGGCGCCCGCGGTTCCCGCACCGGCACCCAAGTCCTCCGCCGCTCCGGAAGGAAAGATGGCCGACGCCGCCCCGGACCCGGTGGCGGAACTGCTGAAGAAGGGCTATTGACTGCGGCGCCACGCGTGGCTACTCGCGCATTTGCGCTGGTACTCCTGCTGTTCGGGCTGGCCTTGCCGGCGGGTTTGGCCTGCGCCGCCGACGATTCCGTAAAAATTCCGGCGCTGACCGCACGCGTCACGGATCTCACCAACACGCTGTCGGCCGCCGACCGCCAGTCCCTCGACGACAAACTTGCCGCGTGGGAGAAGCAGACCGGCAACCAGCTCGTGGTGCTGATGTTGCCGTCGACGCAGCCCGAGGCCATTGCCTCCTATTCGATCCGTGTGGCCGACGCATGGAAGATCGGCCGCAAGGGCAAGGACAATGGCGCGGTCTTCCTGGTTGCCAAGGACGATCGGAAAAGCCGCATCGAGGTCGGCTATGGCCTGGAGGGCGTGCTGACCGACGTCACGTCCCGGCGGATTCTCGCCGAAACCGTCGCGCCATTCTTCCGCAACAACCAGTTTGCGCAAGGCATCAACGCGGGAGTCGACCAGATCATCGCCGTGGTCACCAAGGGCGAACCTCTTGCGGACGCGCCGGCCGCGCAAGCGCCGCAGCGCAAATCGGGCGGCGGTATCTCCTTCGACATGATCCTGATTGTCCTGTTCGTCGTCGTGCCGGTGTTGGGCGGCATCCTGCGCCGCATATTCGGCAAGGCAATCGGGTCGACCGTGGGCGCCGGCGTCGTCGGCGGCGCCGCGTTCTTTGTCGCCGGGTCACTCGCCATCGCGCTCATTGCGGCGGTCGTCGCTTTCATTGTGATGATCACGTTTGGCATGGGAAGCGGACTCGTGGGACGCGGCGGCGGCATCTTCATTCCGGGAGGCGGGGGAGGTGGCGGATTCGGCGGCGGTGGCGGCTTTTCGGGCGGCGGCGGCGGCTTCGGCGGCGGCGGCGCGTCGGGAGACTGGTGATGTCCGGGATATTTGCACGGCTGTGGCGGCACTTCATCACCGATCGCGGTGACGTTCACCGCGCGTTCCCCGAGGACGAATTCGACCGTATCCAGCGCGCCATCGCCGAGGGTGAAGCGCGTCATGCGGGACAGGTCTGCTTTGCCATCGAGGCGGCGCTGCCGTTACCTCGGCTCTGGCATCGGCTGCGGCCGCGCGAGCGCGCGCTGGAGGTGTTCGGGCTGTTACGGGTCTGGGACACCGAGGCCAATGATGGCGTCCTGCTGTATGTCTTGCTGGCGGATCACGCCGTGGAGATCGTCGCGGATCGTGGCATCAACGCGCGTGTCGGCGACGCCGCGTGGCAGGCGATCTGCCGGAAGATCGAAGCCGCATTCGGGGCCGGCCGCTTCGCCGACGGCGTCGAGCTTGGAATCGCGGAAATTTCGGCGTTGCTTGCGCAACACTCGCCGCGCACCGGCCCCGGACGCAACGAGCTTCCGGACGCGCCGGTCGTGCTTTAGGGATTAATGTTTTTTTTCGCCGTCGTCGGCGATCAAGTGCAAAGAATCGCCCTTGCCCTGGTTGTATTGGTGGCGCCACATGACGAGCAGCATCGCGCCCGACAGGCACAGCCCGAACAGCACGACGGCGCGGTTGACCGATACGCCCTGTTGGACCATCACGGTATACAGGCCCACCATCACCAGAATGCCGATGTTCTCGTTGAAGTTCTGCACGGCGATCGAGTGCCCGGCGCCCATCAGCACGTGGCCGCGATGCTGCAGCAGTGCGTTCATCGGAACCACGAAGAAGCCGCCGCACGCGCCGATGACGACCATCAGCACCACCGCCAGGGGCAGCTGCGTGACAAAGATCATCGTGATCACGATGAGCCCCATCGCCGTGCCGATCGGCAGCACGTTCACGGCGTTGCGCAGCGAAACGTAGCGCGCGGCGAGCACCGCACCAATTGCGATCCCGATCGCCACGACGCCCTGCAGGTAGGAGGCCTGTGACAGGTCGTAGCCCAGCGTCTTGATCGCCCATGCGAGCACGATGAACTTGAGCGTTGCGCCGGCGCCCCAGAACAGCGTCGTCGTCGCGAGCGAGATCTGGCCCAGCTTGTCGCGCCACAGCAGCGAAACGCAGTGGGTGAATTCGCGGATCAGGTAGAACGGGTTCTTGCTCGGCATCCGATGATCGACGCCAGTGTCCGGAATGAACCAGTTGATGACGGCGGCAATGGCGTACAGCCCCGCGATGACGCAGATGGCGGCCTCTGGCGGCGTATTGATGCCTATGTCGATGCCCGGAAAATCGTAACCCAGGAGCATTTCGGACGCCTTGTGGCTGACCAGCAGGCCACCCAGAAGCACGCCCAGGATGATCGAAGCCACCGTGGTCCCCTCGATCCAGCCATTGGCCACGACAAGCTGGCTCGGAGGCAGGAGCTCGGTGAGAATTCCGTACTTGGCCGGCGAATAGGCAGCGGCGCCGAAACCCACCACCGCGTAGGCGAGTAGCGGATGCACGGAGAACAACATCAGAATGCAGCCGACGACCTTGATCGCATTGGTGATCAGCATCACCCGACCCTTGGGCATCGAATCGGCGAAAGCGCCCACGATCGGCGCCAGGACGACGTAGGACACGACAAAGCTTTGTTGCAGCGACGGCTGCATCCAGTCCGGTTCCCGCAATTCCTGGAGGAGCCGGATGGCCGCGATCAGCAGCGCGTTGTCGGCGAGCGAGCTGAAAAACTGCGCCGCCATGATCGTGTAAAAGCCGGCCTTCATTTCCTCGAAGGGCACCGTCGAATGCGCCGCGGCGTGTCCATGGACGTCCGCAACTGCGGTGCGCGTGGGTTGGTTGGTTATAATGTCCGCAACAGCGCGGCCCGCGTTTTATACCATGTTTGCCCCGCGCACCTGTCCCGCGGGGCGTCGAGTGCGTATCGGCGACGGCCGCGCGTCCCCCGTTGACTCCTTAGTTGACATCCTTTTCGGCAGGCATTGTCCCCAAGCATGGCCCGTCCGTTATACGCACAGATCAATCTTGCCGCGATGCGCGGAAATCTGGCGCGAGTACGCGAAAAGGCGCCGGGTACGCAGGTTCTGGCGGTCGTCAAGGCCAATGCCTACGGCCACGGCCTCGCGCGCGTCCTGCCCGCGCTGAAGGATGCCGACGGCCTGGCGCTGGTCGAACTCGACGCGGCGGTCTCGCTGCGCGAACAGCATTACATGCGCCGCATCCTGTTGCTCGAGGGTTTCTTTGCGGAAGCCGAATTGGACGAGGTCGCGCAGCGCCGCCTGGCCATTGTTGTGCACGACATCGAGCAGGTGAAGATGCTCGAAGCCGCCGCGCTGGTCCGGCCGCTGGAAGTGTACGTCAAGGTCAACACCGGCATGAACCGTCTGGGTTTCCGGCCGGCAGAGGTGGCCGGAATCTGCGAGCGCCTCGCCAAGTCGCCGGCCGTGGCGGCATTGCGCTTGATGACGCATTTCGCGCGGGCTGACGAAGAGGACGGCCTCGCGGAGCCGCTCGCACTGTTCGAGTCCGCCTGCCGCGGCCTGCCGTATCCGCGCTCGGTGGCCAATTCGGCCGGCATCATCCGGTTCCCCGAAGTCGGCGGCGATTTCGTGCGGCCCGGCATCATGCTCTACGGCGCGACGCCGCTGCCCTACGATACGCCGGACATGCTCGGATTGCGCCCGGTGATGACGCTGCGTTCGGAAATCATCGCCGTGCAGGACCTGAAGGCCAACGAGAGTGTCGGGTACGGCGCGCAATACACGGCGTCGCGGCCGCACCGGGTGGGCGTGGTCGCATGCGGATATGCGGACGGCTATCCGCGCCATGCGCCGAACGGCACGCCGGTGCGGGTTCTCGGGACGAAGGTGCGCCTGGCGGGACGTGTGTCGATGGATATGATCACGGTGGACCTGACCGATGTGCCCGAGGCGCGCGTCGGCAGTCCCGTCGTGTTGTGGGGAGAGGGAATGCCGGTAGACGACGTCGCAGCGGCGGCGGCGACCGTGGGTTACGAATTGTTGTGCGCAGTCGCGCCGCGGGTGCCGTTCGTGACCAGTGAGTTGGGCAGCATAGATCTCGACCTGTAGCAATTCGGAGCAGATAACGTGTACATCGTCGTAACGGGTGCCGCCGGCTTCATCGGGTCCAACCTGGTTCGTGCGCTCAACGCGCGCGGCGAGGCGGACATCATCGCGGTCGACAATCTCCGGGACGCGGACAAGTTCCGCAACCTGGCCGATTGTGATCTTGCGGACTACCTTGACCAGGACGAATTCATTTCGCGCATCACCAATGGCGACTTCGAGGACGACATCACCGCGGTGCTGCACCAGGGCGCATGTTCGGACACGATGGAGAGCGACGGGCGCTTCATGCTGCGCAACAACTACCGTTACTCCGTGACGCTGCTCGATCATTGCCAGGATAACGATATCCCGTTCCTGTACGCATCGAGCGCCTCCGTCTACGGTGCAGGAACCGAGTTCACCGAGAAACGCGAAAACGAAGCGCCGCTCAACGTGTACGGCTACTCGAAATATCTGTTCGACCAGTACGTGCGGCGCATGCTCCCGGAGCGTACTGCGCAGGTCGCGGGCTTCCGTTACTTCAACGTCTATGGTCCGCGCGAACGGCACAAGGGCGCGATGGCATCGGTCGCGTTCCATCTCTTTCACCAGTATCGCAGTGGCGGGCGGGTCAAGCTGTTCGAAGGTTCCGGCGGCTACGCGGCGGGGGAGCAGCGCCGCGATTTCGTCTTTGTCGACGATGTGGTCAGGGTCAATCTGGACTTCCTGGACCATCCCGAGCGCTCAGGAATATTCAATCTGGGCACCGGCAACGCCGAGACCTTCAACGAGGTCGCATTGGCAACCGTCAATGCGTGCCGGGCGAGCGAAGGCAAGTTGCCGCTCACGTTGCCAGAGCTCGTGCATCAGGGCGCGCTCGAATACATCCCGTTCCCGCCGAAACTCATCGGCAAATACCAGAGTTTTACGCAGGCCGACCTCACGGCATTGCGTGCTGCGGGGTATCAGGCGCCGATGACGACGGTCGCGCAAGGCGTGACCCGCTACGTCGAAAGTCTGATTTCGGAAGGCGCAACCTCCCCGTAATGTGGGCGGACGTCGTTGGCGATCCAGGCGGACAGCTTGCCTGGTTTCAACGACGATCTTTGTCAACCACGTACGGAGGAACATCATGAAACGTTTGTTCATGGCGCTGGCGCTCACGCTGCTTGCGCAACTGGCGCTGTCGGTCCCGGCACTGGCCACGGTCAATATCAACACCGCCTCGCAGGATGAATTCGTTGCCCTCAAGAAAGGCCTCGGACCGGCCAAGGCTCAGGCGATCATCGATTACCGCAAGGCCCATGGCCCGTTCAAGTCAGTGGATGACCTGAAGCACGTCAAGGGAATCGGAGCCAAGCGGCTGGAAAAATTGCGTCCCGAGCTCACGGTCGGTCCGTCGGCCAAGGTAGCGGCTGCGGGCACGGCCAAAGGGGATGCCAAGGCGACCGGTCCGGCAAAGGGCGAGATCCGGACTGCCGCCGACACCGGAAGGAAATAGCGCCTGAACCGT
>JAYTIR010000314.1:0-1590 GCA_043731765.1 Burkholderiales bacterium | reverse complement strand
CCCGTGGTGGCACAGCTCATACAGCAGTACACCGCCAACTACCAGAAGAGCACGGCGGTGGAGTCGCGCTTGTGGCACTCGGTATTCGATCTCGTGAAGGCGTTCACCGCGGCCTACCAGATCGCGCTCAAGTCCGGGTACCCGCGCACGCAGAGCAAGCGCTGGCGCGCGACGCTGCCATGGGTGCTGGTCCGCCTCGCGCATTACAAGGGTCTCGATGGAAAATTCCGGCTGTTCCGGTACAGCCACTGGATTCCGGCGCAATGGCGGGAATTCCATGAACTCTACGAATTCGCGCGCATGCGCGGCTGGCAGCGCGAGCAGCTGCTCTACGGCATCGGCGGGTTCTCAAAGCCGGGTGTCTCGTTCGAGCAGGAATACCTGAAGACGTTGTTGCTGATGCGACTTGATTCCGGCAATTTCACGCCCGACCAGGTCGAGTGGGTGTCGCGGCAACTCGAGGACTGGACGCCCACGCTGGCGTTGACGCCACCGCCCTCGGAAGGCGCGCCCTTTTGCGTCGACCTGTCCGGAAACGCCGGCCTGCGCCGCCGCGACCGCCCGCACAGCGGTGGACGAATGCTGTTCCTCGACGCGAGCCCCGTCTATGCGCGCATCGTCGAGCGCATGCGCTGGCTTCCTGAGCATGACGAGGAAGTCACCAAGCTAGGCGATCTCCCGTCGCGTGAACAGCGGCTGTTGTTGATGCGCCTGGCATCGCTGTTCGGACCCGACGCCATTGCCCAGGCGCCGCGGGCCGCGCGCTTCGCCACCGATGGCGACATGCGCGTAGTCGTTGGTCTCCAGGCGCTGACGCGTGCGGTGGCGGAAATCGACCGGCTGCCGGAACACGCGCGCACGCCGGGGGTGGCGACCAGCTACGACGAAGTCACGCAACTGGTGAATCCAAACGCGAGCCCCGAATCGGTGGCGCGCCGGATTCGCGGCACGACGTGGAAACTGACCGATCGCAGCGAATCCGGTTGCCGCCTCGTGGCGCCTGCGAAAGATGCTCCGGCCAAGCTCGGCGAAATACTCGCGATCAAGGATGGCGACCAGTGGATGCTGGCCGTCGTTCGCCGGATGCAGCGCCTTCAGGTTGACCAGGTCACGGTCGGAGTCGAAATCATCGCGCGGCGGCTGGTGCGGGTGCTGATGCGCAGCTGGGTGACGCCATCCGATGCCGGACGCACCCGCGCGGACCGTCCCTTTTTCGGCATCTACCTGCCGGCGCATCCGGAAAACCGTCAGGCCGCCCAGCGCAGCATCATCGGACCGGACGACAAGTTTATTCCAGGCGGCATGGTCGAACTGGACACGGGGAACGCCCGCTACCTGATCCGGTTCACGCAAACCCTGGAGCGCCAGAGCGGGTGGTCATGGGCTCTGTTCACCGCGGTGCGCAAGCTCTCGGCCTGATTGGTGTGTGTGCGCCACCCAGTCCGACATGGTTGCGTTCGCGGAAAATCCGCTAGAATCATGCGTTAACCCGCAGCGGAAAAGGCATTCAACGCCAACTTGAAGTCTGGCAACTACGGAGGAGTATCGATGAAACGTCGTTCCTTTATCAAACATGCGGGATTGGCCGGT
>JAYTIR010000313.1:0-2218 GCA_043731765.1 Burkholderiales bacterium | reverse complement strand
GTTGTTCAACCCACTGGGGAAGATCCCGGTTCTTATCCTGGAGGACGGCACGACGGTATATGAATCCAGGTTCATTCTGGAATACCTCGAACTCAAGTATCCGGATACGCCGCTGCTGCCGCGCGATATCGATGGCATCCTCGCGGCCAAGCGCCTGGAAGTGCTGGCGGATGGCGTATGCGATGCGATCGTTCTGACCTTCATCGAACGACAGCGTTCCGAGCGGCAGCAGAGCGTTGAATGGATGGCCCGGCAGCGCGCGAAGATCGATGCCGGACTGGCCGAAATAGCCCGGCTGGTGCGGCCCGATACCCCCTACGCCAACGGACCTGCATTTGGGCACGGCGATATTGCAGTCGGATGTCTGCTCGGCTACATGGACCTGCGCTTTCCCGAATTGCCATGGCGCCAATACAGCCATCTGGACGGCCTGTTCGTTCGCCTGAGCGGCCGCCCTTCTTTTCGCGACACGACCCCAGTGGTTCAAACCATTACCGATACGATGGCGTGACCGCCGGCGCGGTGGGCCTCTACATCATTTGCCTGAGAGCTCGCTCACGTCGTCGACGAACCGCAGGCCCTTCTGAACAAAGCGCTCGCGCAGTCCCGCCAGGTCGATGGAGAATTCCCCGGCCGCGAGGCGCACGCGCATCGCGGACTCTTTGTCGACGCGCGCGTGCGATGCTGCCAGCGCGGATTCGATCTCCTGTCGGGGAACCACCAGCACGCCGTCGTCGTCGGCCAGTATCACGTCGCCCGGATGCACCAGTTGGCCGGCGCACACAATCGGCAGGTTGACGGTGCCCAGCGTTTCCTTGACGGTCCCTTGCGCAAACACTGCCTTCGCCCACACTGGAAAGCGCATCTCAGTGAGGGTGCGCACGTCGCGGCAGCCGGCATCGATGATGAGGCCGCGCACGCCGCGCGATTGGTATGCCGTCGCCAGCAAGTCGCCGAAGTATCCGTCCTCGCACGGCGAGGTTGGGCTCACGACCAGCACGTCGCCCTCGCGGCAGACTTCGATCGCCGCGTTGACCATGCTGTTATCGCCGGGCGCCACCGAGATCGGTATCGCGCTGCCCGCGATGGCTGCGCCGGGATAGATGGGCCGCAGCCGCGAAGCCATCAGGCCGCGGCGGCCCATTGCTTCATGCACGGTCGCAACCCCCAGCGGGACGAATGCTTCGAGGCGATCGCGTGGTGGGCGGGCGACGTTGCGAACGATTGTGCCAATCATGACCGGCTCCTTCCGATGGAATTGCGAGGCATTTCGCTGCGAACATGCGGTGCGCCGTGTGCTTCGCCGGCCGGCCCGCAGGTTGACAGATCAGGCGTCTTTCGCGACCGCGAGGGCTTCCAACTGGACGAGCATGCCGCCGCGCAGCGGCATCAGCAGCGCATGCCGCGCCGGACGCTGCGCAGGGTCGGGAAAATGCTGCAGCCACGGTTTGTTGACCGCGGGCCGGTGCGCTTCGTCGGCGACGAAGACAGTGATCTTCACCACATCGCCCATGTCCAGGCCCCCGGCTTCCAGCACGGATTTCAGGTTGTCGAAACAGTTGACGGCCTGCGCCTGCGCATCGGGGGGCAGCACGCCCGTTGCGCGATCGGCGCCGCCTACGCCCGAAGTCGCGAGGATCGGCCCGACGCGGCAGCCGAGTGGAATCGGCGTCCCGCCGTGAGACAACCCCTGAACTTCGATGCTCTTCTGCCTCATAACGCCTCCCGTTGCGGTGTCGCCGATGATATTGCATGGCTACTGCCTCTGCAACCCGCGAGCACATCCGCGCACGCTACCAGTAGCGCATCGCCCCGCCGAACAGCTGCGCAAGATCCTCGCGGGTGACCGCGCGCGGCGCGTTGCCGATCACGCGCTTCTGCGGAAACGCGCCATCGGTCAGCGCTTCTATGTCCGCGTCGCCGAAGCCGATCGCGCCGAGTCCGTTCGGAATGCCGGTCGCCTGCATCAGTTCGATCAGCCGTTGCGCGACGATTTCGCCGGCATCGTCCGGCGTCGCGCCGCGCACATCGGCTCCGAGGCACTCGGCGCCGTGCAGATGGCGGTCAGGGCACGCGCACGCGGTGAAGCGATAGACCGACGGCGCGTTGAGCACGACGCTCATCCCGTGCGGCACCATCGTCTCGCCGGCAGGGTAGCCATCGAAATGCGTGTCGTCCTTGACCAGTCCCGACACCGCGTAACTCATGCCATGCGGCA
>JAYTIR010000312.1:0-2501 GCA_043731765.1 Burkholderiales bacterium | reverse complement strand
GTCAGCGCCGCCGTCAGCGTCGTCTTGCCGTGATCCACGTGCCCAATCGTCCCCACGTTCACGTGCGGCTTCGTACGATTAAACTTTCCCTTGGCCATGGCTCTCTCTCCAGCTTTTCCTAGTTTTTTCTCTTGGTGCCCATGGAGCGGATTGAACGCTCGACCTCTCCCTTACCAAGGGAGTGCTCTGCCACTGAGCTACATGGGCGCGATCTCAATCCGCTGTATTGCAATCCAATCAATTGCGCCAAGCGCGCAGATTCCCTCAGTTCGCTTGCTATATCTTTCAATGCCCTGCCAGGCCTGGAGCGGGTGAAGGGAATCGAACCCTCGTCATAAGCTTGGAAGGCTTCTGCTCTACCATTGAGCTACACCCGCAGTCAGGAATGGTGGAGGGGGAAGGATTCGAACCTTCGAAGGCAGAGCCGACAGATTTACAGTCTGTTCCCTTTGACCGCTCGGGAACCCCTCCAAAGATTTCCACCGCCGAAACGCGCGATTGTAGCAGCTTTCATTCCTCTCGGTCAAACGCCAACGCAAGGGTAGGCGGGGTGATGGCAACACATAAAATTTATTCAAAAACAATGGCTTAGACGTGCCTGCCCCGCCCCTTCCACGGTTTGCAATAATGAGCTCCAAGTCCATCGCCAAACCCAAGGATTCCTCATGAACTGCTGCCACGCCGATTTCGCCCTGGTTGAAGGCTCCGACCGGGGATTCACGGTCGGAATGCCGACGTTTACTTTTGGTGCCGGCGTCCTGCGCGAAGCCGGTCAGCAGGCGCGCGAACTTGGACTGCAACGAGTGGCGCTCTTCACGGACAAATACGTCGCCGCAAGCGAGTCCTTTGCGACAGTCCGGGCGTCGCTCGCCGCTGCGAACATCGATGTCGTCGTGTTCGACGACATTTCGATCGAACCCACCGATGCCTCGTTCCAGGCCGCCGCCCGGTTTGCCCGGGACGCGAAAGTCGACGGCTACATTTCAGTTGGCGGTGGCTCGGTCATGGACACGTGCAAGGCCGCGAATCTGTACGCATCGTACCCGGCGGAATTCATGACCTATGTCAACGCGCCGATTGGCGCCGGACAGCGCGTTCCGGGGCCGGTCAAGCCACACATCGCCTGCCCTACAACTTCCGGGACGGGTTCCGAAACCACGGGAATCGCTATTTTCAACCTGCAGTCGATGAACGCGAAGACTGGGATCATTTCGCGGCGTCTCATCCCGACCGTGGCCCTGATCGACCCGGACGTCACGAAGACGCTGCCGGCCAAAATGGTCGCCGCGACGGGCTTCGACTGCATGAGCCACGCGCTCGAAGCCATCACCGCGCGCGCTTATCCCCGCCGCCTGAATCCCGCGCAAGGCGTCAACCGCCCGGTGTCGCAGGGCGCCAATCCTTTTTCCGATCTGCTCGCCGGGGAGGCGTTGGGGCTCGTCGGAAAATTTCTGCCGCGCGCCGTCGCGGATGCGTCGGATTCAGAAGCGCGCACGGAAATGATGTACGCCGCCATGCTTGCCGGGATCGCCTTCAACGCGTCGGGCTGCCATCTGCCGCACGGCCTTTCCTACGCGGTGTCAGGGCTCACGCAAAACTGGCATGTTCCGGGCTATCCGGAAGGCAAGTCGCTCGTGCCGCATGGCATGGCGGTGGTGCTCAACAATCCGTCGGTCTGGCGTTTCACCGCGCCGAAACATCCGCCGCGGCATCTGCATTGCGCGGTCTGCCTGGGTGCAGACACCCGCGACGCCGGGCCGGAAGACGCCGGCGAGGTGCTGGCCAACCGTGTGATCGACATGATGAAAGCGACCGGCATGCCGAATGGCCTGTCCGCGTTGGGCTTCGGGGAAGATCAGATCGACGCGCTGGCGAACGGAGCCGAACCGCAGTACCGCGTGATCCGCAACGCGCCCGTCGACGTCGGGCGCGACGAACTCAAGACGCTGTTCCGCTCGGCGCTTCGCTACTGGTAGCAAGCGCCGGAACTTCCAGCGCCATTGGCGCGCGCAGCACGCGCCGGGCCGGCAGCCGAACCGCAAACGTGCTGCCCATGCCGGGTTCGCTGGCAATTTCGAGCGTCGCCTGGTGCCGCAGCAACACGTGCTTGACGATCGCCAGGCCCAGCCCCGTTCCGCCCGTCGCGCGCGAACGGCTGCGATCGATTCGATAGAAGCGCTCGGTCAGCCGAGGCAGGTGCTCCGGCGCGATGCCGATGCCGCTGTCGGTAACGGCGAATAAACCCGTGCCATTGTCGTCCACCCGCCAGGTCAGCGTGATCGTGCCGCGGGCCGGCGTGTAGCGAATCGCATTCGAGACGAGATTGCCGAACGCGCTCGCGATTTCGTCGCGGCTGCCCACGACCGTGGCCGCGTCGCCCAAGTCGAGCGCCACCGCATGTTGACCCCGCGAAAGGCCCTTGGCGTCCGACGAGAGCTGGAGCATCAACGCCACGATCGCGAAGGGCTCGTCGACGAGCGGATTCTGCTCGCTTTCCAGCG
>JAYTIR010000311.1:0-5736 GCA_043731765.1 Burkholderiales bacterium | reverse complement strand
TCGGAAAGTTCCGGGATGAATCCACCGAGTGCCACGACCACACCGACGAAGAGCAACGAGGACAGGACGGCCAGCGGCGCCACCAGCAAGGCAATGGTTCGCGGCGGCAACTGTCTCAGCTGCCACCCGAGAACGAGCGCCAGCGCCGGAAACATCGGCAGGATATAGGACGGGAGCTTGGATCCGGACAGGCTGAAGAACACCAGCACGAACAGCGCCCATGCCAGGCAGAACTTCGGCCACGAAAAGCCGTTCGCCGTGACTGCGGCGTTGCTCCAACTGCGCCGCAGCGTCCACAACCAGACAAAGAACCACGGCAGGATGCCCGCGCAAAACAGAGGAATGAAGTAGTACCAATTGCCCGCGCGGTGATGTTCCGTCGTCAGGAAACGCTCCAAGTGCTCATGAATGAAAAAGAACTGCGCGAATTCCGGGTTGTCGCGCGACACCAGCAGAAACCAGGGCGCGGTCAGCGCAAGATAAAGTGCCAATCCCGAAAGAAGATGCAGGCGCTTCCACGGGCCCGCGTCGCGCGTCGCCAACGAGTACAGGACCAGCGTCGCGCCCGGGATCGCCAATGCGACCAGGCCCTTGGTCAGGGTGCCGCCGGCCGCCGCCGCGTAGGCGACGAGCATCCAGTTGCGTCGGGCGGCGAGGGAGAGTCCATCGCGCTGGGCGAGCAGGAATGCGCAAAGGGTCGCGGTCAGCCCTGCGCTCAAACCGCTGTCGAGCGTGAGCAATTGCGACAGCGCAAATTGCCAGACGCTCGCGGCCAGCACCAATGCGGCGAACACGCCTGTAGTGGACCCATCGAGCCGCGCGGCGGTCAGGCCGACAATCATCACGGCGAGAATGCCCGCCAGCGCCGGCGCCAGCCGCGCCGTCCATTCGCGCACGCCGAAGGCGTTGAACGCGGCGGCGGTCGCCCAATACTGGAGGGGAGGCTTCTCGAAATACTTGAGGCCGTTCAAGCGAGGTGTCACCCAGTTGCCCGAGACGGCCATTTCACGCGCGATTTCCGCGTATCGTCCTTCGTCGGGGTGCTGCAGCTTGCGCACGGCGATTCCCGAAAACCACCCAACCAGCAGCAGCGCAGCGATGAGCCACCAGGCGGAACGGGGAAGGGATGCGAGCATTGCGAGTGGACGTTGGCGGCCGGGCGACGAAAAGGCTCCGCATTCTACCTTGCGGCTTCGCGTCGACCGGTGCCACGGCACTTCTGCGGCGCCGGCGGTTGCCAGCGAATGGGGTTCTCGCATAACATCGTCCGCATGCAACTGGTGCGCCGCCGGCATCACGTCCGGCGGTTGTTTTGTGGCGCCTCATAGTCGAATCGCCGAATGCCCGCTCCTCTGCAACTCTACGATAACTACTCGCGCTCGCTGCGCCGCTTCGAGTCGCTCGAACCCGGACGCGTGGGCCTGTACGCATGCGGCCCGACGGTCTACGACTATCAGCACATCGGCAACCACCGCACGTACCTGTTCGTCGACGTGCTGAAACGCGTGCTGGAATGGAATGGCTATTCGGTCAGGCACGTGATGAACATCACCGACGTGGGCCACCTGACGTCCGACGCAGATACCGGCGAGGACAAGATGGAGAAGGGCGCGCGCCGCACCGGAAAGTCGGCGTGGGAAATCGCGCAGCTCTACACCGATGCCTTCCTGGTCGATCTCGAGCTTCTCAACATCGAAAGTTCGACCATCCTTTGCCGCGCGACGGACCATATACGCGAGCAGATCGAATTCATTGCCGATATCGAAAAAAACGGCTTTGCGTACACGACGGCCGATGGCGTTTACTTCGACACGTCCAGGCAGAAGGACTACGGGCACCTTGCGCGCCTGAACCTCGCGGGCCAGGAAGCCGGCAAGCGCGTGAATGTCGGCGACAAGCGCCACCCCACCGATTTCGCGCTATGGAAATTCACGGCACCCGGCGAAAAACGCCAGATGGAGTGGGACAGTCCTTGGGGCCGTGGTTACCCGGGCTGGCACATCGAGTGCTCGGCCATGGCGCAGAAATACCTGGGCGACCTTTTCGACATTCACTGCGGCGGCGAAGACCACATACCGGTCCACCACACCAACGAAATCGCGCAGACCGAAGCGCGCGTGGGCACGCGGCTCGCCAATTTCTGGCTGCACGGCTACTTTCTCTTGAGCAACGACGCCAAGATGGCGAAGTCCGCCGGGGAATTCCTGCGTCTTTCGTTGCTGCAGGAGCGCGGTTACGATCCGCTCGCGTATCGGTATCTTTGCCTCACCGCGCACTACCGGACGCAGATGAGCTTCTCGTGGGACGCGCTGGACGCCGCGGCGACCGCGCTCGACCGCCTGCGTCACGGGATCTACGCGCTGCCCGTCGAACCCGCGGCACAGCCGGATGCGTCGTACATTGCGCGCTTCACCGACCAGATCAACGACGACCTCAACGTTCCGCGCGCGCTGGCGGTGGCGTGGGAAGTGCTGCGCGGCGACCTGCCGCCCGCGTTCCGGCGCGCCACGCTGATCAAGTTCGACGACGTGCTGGGACTGCGCCTCGCGCAATGGCGGCCAATGGAGGAAGTCGTGCCGGCGGAAGTGCAGGCCCTGGCCGATGCACGGGCCGCGTCGCGCAGCAACAAGGCGTGGGCCGAGGCGGACCGGTTGCGCGGCGCGCTGGCCGCCGCGGGCTGGGAAATGGAAGACCTGGGGCAAGGCTTCAAGCTGAAGCGGCAAAAGCCCGACCGGGAGTGAATGGATGAAACTCGCGACACTCGACGATCGCACTCGCGACGGCCGGCTCGTGGTCGTGTCGCGCGATCTGTCCCGGTGCGTGGCGGTACCGGAGATTGCGCGCACGCTGCAAGCCGCGCTCGATGAATGGTCCGCCGCCGAACCTGGACTGAACGCGATTGCCACCGAGTTGAATGCCGGCCGCATGCCGGACGCCGAAGCCTTTGATCCCGCGCACGCCATGGCGCCGCTGCCCCGCGCGTACCAGTGGGCGGATGGCTCCGCGTACGTCAATCACGTTGAACTGGTGCGCCGCGCGCGCGGCGCGACCATGCCCCCGGAATTCTGGACCGATCCTCTCATGTACCAGGGCGCATCCGACCATATGCTCGGCGCGCGCGAGGACATCGTGCTTGCCGACGAAGCGTGGGGCATCGATTTCGAGGCCGAGGTCGCGGTGATCACCGGCGACGTGAAGATGGGAACGCAGGCTGCCGACGCAGGCCGGCATATCTGCCTGCTGATGCTCGTCAACGATGTCAGCCTGCGCAACCTGATCCCGCCGGAATTGGCCAAGGGGTTTGGTTTCTTTCAGTCGAAGCCCGCGTCGTCGTTTTCGCCGGTGGCCGTGACGCCGGACGAGCTGGGTGATGCGTGGAGCGACGGCAAAGTGCATCGTCCACTCGTGTCGCGTCTCAACGGGCAACTCTTTGGACAACCTGACGCCGGCACCGACATGACCTTCAACTTCGATAAGCTGATTGCGCATGTGGCGAAGACACGCGACCTGGAGGCGGGCAGCATCGTCGGATCCGGCACGGTTTCCAACAAGGAAAACGGCGGTCCCGGCAGACCGGTGAAAGCTGGCGGCCGCGGCTACGCGTGCATCGCCGAACAGCGCACGGTGGAAACGATCCTTGCCGGCAAGCCATCGACGCCGTTCATGCGCTTCGGCGACCGCGTCCGCATCGAGATGTTCGACGCCGGTGGCCGCACGATCTTCGGCGCCATCGATCAGGTGGTCCGAAAAGGCGCTTGAAGGCCCCCGTTCGGCCCCGGGGTCCGGCGCTTTGCCGACGCTGGATTGGCGGGACGAACCCGGCAAAACTGAATCCAGATCGGGAGGCATGCGCGTCTAATCAAGACCGTGGGTAGATCATCTTGCGGAGGAGACTGCATTGTTGACGAGCCATGGCACGACGCGACGCCGACTATTGACCACTGCCGGAACGCTGCTCGCCGCAACGCAGTTCCCGGGTGTCGCCACCAGCGCGGTCGTCGACCAAGGCGTCCGCTTGCAGCCGCTGCCGACGCGCATCTTCAAGACTCGCGACGCCGGCAACGAGCGTACCGAAAGCTGGACTATTTGGCTGCTTGTCGAATCCAACACGCAGCGCGCATTGAAAGTGCGATCCGCGAATATCCAACTGCTATGCAATAAACAAGTCGTACGTACCACCAGATACGACGAGGACGGCGTCCGAGCATTGACCATCGTGCCGCCGTTCTCGCCCAAATTACCGGATGGCAGCGCGCCGCCTGCGCCGATCTACTGGCCGCAGGCTATCCGTATTCGCTGCATGGAGGCGGCAGCGGCAAGAATTGACGCGATGCGCGTGGAGCTCGCGCTTGCGGACGTGGGCAACCTCATACTTGCAGACGTGGTGCTGCCCGTCGAATCATACGACCGGAAGACCGTGCTCATCTATCCGTTCAAGGGCAAGGGCATCATTACCAATGCAGGTGTCACCAATGGAGGTCACCGGAATCGAAGTGGCCAGTTTGCCATCGACGGCGTCGGACTCGATGCAGGCTATGGTGCGCACGTTCCTGGGGGCGGCAGGAAAAGTGAAGACTATGCCGGATGGGGCCGAATGTTGATTGCACCTGCAGCTGGTGCGGTCGTGCGTGCACGCGTGGATCGTCCAGACCAGCCCGACCCCGAGAACAGCGACCCGAAGTTCCATGCGCCCGAGTATCCAAATGGTGGCGATCCGGGCAATCACGTCGTGATCGATCATGGCAACGCCGAGTTCAGCATGATCGCGCACTTTCAGGCGAAGTCCGTAGTGGTAACAGTCGGTGATCGCGTCAACCAGGGACAGGCCCTGGGCAAGTTGGGTAGCTCCGGTGACACCGAAACACCGCACGTGCACTACCAACTGCAATCAGGTCCGGATCATGAATGGTCGGACGGTCTGCCCTGCGAGTTCAGCAATATCGAACCGACGCTCCTCGTACGCGGCACGTACTTTGACGCCAAATAGTGGGCTGACCCACGACGGACGTCTGCATCCCGACGCGCGCCCATGGCCGCGCTTGGTCGCGCTCCCCACGCTTTCGCCCCGCGTTTCTCTCATTTCGTCGCCTGGTTCTTGAGGGTGTTGAATTTCCCGTCCAGGATTCAGCCTGTCAGCAGCCGCCCCTGCGCAATCCTGAGTGAATCCGAATCCCCGGGTCGGTGCATCAAAGATTCAGGAAGACCGAACGGCCGGCAATTTTGACCGGCAAGGCACCAGGCAAAGACGGGCCCGCCCGACGCGGGGAGCGAAGTCCGCGAACGGACGAAGTGAGGACCACATGACGAACGCCACGATGAATCGCGAATTCAACCCAAGCCGGTCGCCGCTGTTCGGCATCGCTGCGGTTGTTGCCACCGCCGTAACAATGGGAATCGCGGTGTTGTTGCCGATGCACGCGAAGCCGTCCGAGCCACCGAAGGTCGCCAATGCTGCCGCTGACGTGCAACGTGTGGACGCACAAGCGCCTGCGCAGGTGGTGACGTTGCCCGTGGTCGAGGTGACAGCGACCCGTCCGACGAGGTCCGCCGCCAACCTGGGCGGAAACGTTACTGCGGTTTACCGGCAGAAGAGCTGAGCGCCCGAGCCCTGTCGAAACTGGGGCTGGTGTCCTGCCCCATGAATTCCCCCGATAGTTCGCGGCGCTCAATTACCAGGTTGCGCGGCCGCCGTGTTTTGTTATGCAGCCTCAACGTGCCACGAGGCACGCTGTCGGC
>JAYTIR010000310.1:0-17963 GCA_043731765.1 Burkholderiales bacterium | reverse complement strand
TTGTGGTCGGCGCGTTGCTCGGATGGTTGGCCGGCGGCGCACCGACCGCGCTGGAGTTGCCGGTGCGCAATGACCTGAATGTGTCCGGCGGCGGCGCCGTGACCCCGGAATTCCTGGCGGTGACCATCGGGCTCACGATCTACACGGCATCATTCGTCGCCGAGATCGTGCGCTCCGGCATCCAGTCCGTGGCCTGGGGACAGAACGAGGCCGCGGGCGCGCTCGGCCTCTCCCGCGGGCAGACGCTGAAGCTCGTGCTCCTGCCGCAGGCGTTGCGCGTGATCATTCCGCCGCTGACCAATCAATACCTCAACCTCACCAAGAACTCGTCGCTCGCGGTGGCGGTGGGCTACCCGGACCTGGTGTCGATCTCCAACACGACGTTGAACCAGACCGGGCGCGCCGTCGAGTGCATCGCGGTCATCATGGCGGTGTATCTCACGCTGTCGCTCGCGACTGCCGCGTTGATGAACTGGTACAACGCACGATCCGCGATTCGGGAGCGCTGAACATCGACACTGCGCTTCGCTCGCCCGTCATCGCCCGGCCGCCACCCGTGCACACCGTCGGCCCACTGGCGTGGCTCCGCGCGAACCTCTTTGCCGACTGGAAGAACGGGCTGGCGACCATCATCGTCATTGCCCTCATCGCGCGCTTGCTGCCGGACATTTACGTATGGGCCGTGGAGCGTGCCGTCACACGCCCCGACAATGCAGCTTGCCGCGCGCTCGACCATGCGGGCGCCTGCTGGGGAGTCATCGTCGAAAAATACCGGCTGATCCTGTTCGGCCGCTATCCGTTCGACGAGCAGTGGCGTCCACTGATCGCCACGTTGCTCATGGTCTTCATGGTGGTCGCGAGCTGCACGCGCGTTCTCTGGAGCAAATGGCTGGTCGTGGCATGGATCGCGGTGCTTGCCGTGTTCTTCGCGCTGATGCGCGGCGGCGTCGCGGGCCTGACCCCGGTCGAGACGGCGCGCTGGGGGGGCGTGCCGCTTACCATGATACTGTCCACATTGAGCATCGCCGCCGCATTTCCGATTGCGATACTGGTGGCGCTGGGACGCCGCTCGCACCTGCCCGCGATCCGCACGTTGTGCATCGTCTATGTCGAGTTGATCCGGGGCGTGCCCCTCATTTCGGTGCTGTTCATGGCCTCCTTCATGTTTCCGTTGTTCATGCCGCCGGGCATCACGGTCGATGTGCTGCTGCGCGTGCTCGTGGGCATCACGCTGTTCGCGGCGGCCTACCTGGCCGAGGTCGTGCGCGGCGGCCTGCAGGCCATACCGAAGGGACAGCACGAAGCGGCGGCAGCGATGGGCCTGTCCTACTGGCAGACCCAACGCAAGATCGTCCTGCCGCAGGCGCTGCGCATGGTGGTGCCGTCGATCATGAACAGCTTCATCAGCACGTTCAAGGACACCTCGCTCGTCACCATCGTCAGCCTGTACGACCTCACCGGATCCCTCGCGCTTGCGTTGGGGGGCGATGCCGATTGGCGGCAGTTCTATCTGGAGGGATACCTCTTCATCGCCGCCATCTACTGGGTATTCTGCTTCGCCATGTCGCGCTACAGCCAGTGGGTCGAGCGACACCTGAACGTCGGCAACGTGCACTGACCATACTCGATGACCACACGCACTGAACACAACCATGCCATGAGCGAACCCATCATCAACTTCGAAAAAGTCAGCAAATGGTATGCGGAATTCCACGCGCTGCGCGACATCGATCTCGCCATCGCCAAAGGCGAGCGCATTGTGATCTGCGGCCCCTCCGGCTCGGGCAAATCGACGTTGATCCGGTGCATCAACGCGCTGGAGGAGTATCAGGAAGGCAGGCTCACCGTCGATGGCGTCGAAATCACCGATGACGTAAAAGCCATCGAGGCGGTGCGCAAGAACGTCGGCATGGTGTTCCAGCAGTTCAATCTGTTTCCGCACCTGACCGTCCTGGAAAATCTCACGCTCGCCCCGATGTGGGTGGGCCGGGTCCCGAAGAAGGAAGCCGATGAGCGGGCCATGATCCAGTTAACGCGCGTGCGCATTGCCGAGCAGGCCGGCAAGTATCCGCTGCAGCTCTCCGGCGGCCAGCAACAGCGGGTGGCGATTGCCCGGTCGCTGTGCATGACGCCGAAGATCATGCTGTTCGACGAGCCGACGTCCGCGCTGGACCCGGAGATGATCAAGGAAGTGCTCGATGTGATGATCGAGCTCGCCGGGATGGGCATCACGATGTTGTGCGTCACGCATGAGATGGGCTTTGCGCGCTCGGTGGCCGACCGCGTGATCTTCATGGACCAGGGACAGATCGTCGAACAGAACACGCCGGCGGAATTCTTCGCCAACCCGAAGAGCGAGCGCACGCGCGATTTCCTGTCCAAGATCCTGAGCCACTGAGCGGAAGGCAAGCCGCATGACGCATCGTCTTTCCACACTTCCGCCGATGCGTGGTCGCACGCCCGGCAAGACCGGTGCCGTCACGGTTCAGGTGCAGAGCCTCACGCGCGGATTGTCGATTCTCGAATGTCTCGCGCTGGCGGAAGGTGGCCTGACGCTGACGGATATCGGACTGCGCGTGCAGTTGCCGCCATCGACGGTTCACCGCCTGCTCGCCACGCTCGAGAAAATGGGCTATGTGTATCAGGCGGGCGAACTGGGCCGTTGGTACGTCGGCCTGCAGGCGTTTGCCGTGGGCTCCAGTTTTCTGTCCAGCCGCGATTTCGTCGCGCAAAGCCATCCCTACATGCGGCGGCTGATGGATCAATCGGGAGAAACGGTCAACCTCGCGATCCTCGACGGGACCGAGGCGGTCTTCGTCGACCAGGTGCAGTGCCGTGAAATGATGCGCACCATCGTGAAACTGGGCAGCCGCGCCCCGCTGCATGCGTCGGGCGTGGGAAAGGCGATCTTCGCGTCCCTGCCCGACGACCAGATCGATGCCATCCTCAAGGTCCGAGGTCTGCCGCGCATCACGGGAAACACGATCACCACGCCGGAAACGATGTGGGCCAGCGTGCGCGTCATCCGACAACGGGGCTGGTCGTTCGACGACGAGGAACATGCGATCGGCACGCGGTGCGTCGCGTCGCCGATCTATGACGAACACGCGGAAACGCTGGGGGCGCTCTCGCTCGCCGGACCTTCCTCACGCCTGCCTGACGAGCGCATCAAGCAACTCGGCCCGCTCGTCGCGCACACGGCCGAGGAACTGACGCGTCGGCTCGGGGGCAAATGGCCCCACGGGCGGTAAGCAACAACGCAACACCGGGTAAGCAACGACGCAACACCGAAATGCGAAAACGCCGCCCCGAGGCGGCGTTTTAGTTTCACGTCGCCAAAAAAACTGGCGCCGTAATGCATATGAAAGGCCGAGTTTGAACTACCTCCCAGCCATCTTCGCCGCGCGGCGCGCCAGATCCGGTTGCGAAGCCGGCTTCCAACGGGACAGAAGTTCATCGGACGCCGCGTGGTCATTGCAGGCGAGCACCATGTCGCAGCCCGCAGCGGCAGCGGCCTCCGCGCGCGCCACGATGTCCCCTGCGGCCAGCGCGGCGGCCATGCCGAGATCATCGGAGAAGATGAGTCCGTCGAAGCGAAGTTGCCCGCGCAGGATGTCCTGCAACCAGATGCGCGAAAATCCCGCCGCAACGCTGTCCACCGCGGGATAGATCACGTGCGCGGGCATGACGGCCTCCAGGCCCTCATTCGCCAGCAAGGCAAAGGGAATGAGATCGTCGGCCAACAGCGAGTCCAGCGTGCGCTCATCCACCGGAAGATCGTCATGCGAATCCACGGTAACGAAGCCGTGGCCGGGAAAGTGCTTGCCGACCGCGGCGCAACCGCCGGCGTTGAGGCCGCGGCGCAGACATGACGCCAGATGCGCCACCGCGTTGGGATTGCCGTGCAGCGCGCGGTTTCCGATCACGGTACTCGTGCCGAAATCGAGGTCGAGCACCGGCGTGAAGCTGAAATCGACGCCATGTGCGCGCAATTCGCGGGCAAGAAGCTCTCCCAATCGTTGCGCTTCCGCTGCCGCCTGCGCGACATTCCTGTCCCATGTTTCGCCCAACGTGCGCATGGCGGGAATGGCGGTGAAGCCGTCGCGGAAACGCTGCACACGTCCACCTTCGTGATCGACACAGATCAGCAGCGCAGGCGTGCGCAGTGCGCGAATTGACGCGGTCAGCGAAAGGAGTTGCACGCAGGATTCGAAGTTGCGCGAGAACAGGATCACGCCGCCGGTGAGAGGATGCAGCAATCGCGCCCGGTCGGCGGCCGTGAGCGACAGACCTTCGGTGCCCAGCACCACGGGGCCGCGCGCCAGGTCGGCCTCGCTCACGGTTGTACCGGTTTGGTTGCGTGGCCGGTCGCGGCCGCCTCGCGCAACAGCGCCTTCATCTGCCGCACTGCTTCGCGCAGGCCGACAAAGACTGCGCGAGACACGATGGCATGGCCGATATGCAACTCGCGCACGCCCGGGAGCAACGCGACCGGTTGCACGTTGAAGTAGTTGAGCGCATGACCGGCGTTGAAGCGCATCCCGCGACCACGCACGGCCTCGCCGGCGGCACGGATCTTCGCAAGTTCCGCCACCACGGCGGCGCCCTCCGGATCGCGGCCCTTGGCGTGGAACGCGTGCGCGTAAGGGCCGGTGTGGATTTCGCAGACCTTGGCGCCGATGCGGGCTGCCGCATCGATCTGCGCCGGGAGCGCGTCGATGAACACGGAGGTCACGATGCCGGCACCCGCAAGGCGCGCCACCGCCGACGTGAGTTTCGCCTCTTGTCCCGCCACATCGAGTCCGCCTTCGGTCGTGATCTCGTGCCGTCCTTCGGGGACCAGCATGGCCATCTCGGGCCGCAGCTTGCAGGCAATGTCGAGCATTTCGTCGGTCGCCGCCATTTCGAGATTGAGCTTGATGTGGACCAACTCCCGCAGGCGACGCACATCCTCGTCCTGGATATGCCGCCGATCCTCGCGCAGGTGCACGGTGATCCCGTCGGCACCGCCCAGATGCGCCTCGACCGCGGCCCACACGGGATCCGGCTCGTAGGTCTGCCGCGCCTGCCGCAAGGTGGCGATGTGGTCGATGTTGACACCCAATTCAATCACGATGGTTCGCTTTCTTCGTCGATCGCCTGCAGGTCCTGCACGACCCGCCGGCTGAAAATGCGCCGCTCTTCGAGATAATGGTCCAGCACTTCGCGCATCAGACGCTTGGCCTCGGCCGCCGTCTCGGCGTCGGGATACGCATTTGCGGCCAAGCCAAGCAGCGTAGCGCCACGGATTTGCGGGTATCGCGCTCCGGGTTCACGCGCGATGTTCGTGGCCAGCACACGCGGTCCGCGCCCGAAGTCGTAATGGTAACGTGCGGCCGGATCGATGGCGGCGCCGGTATCGGCATCGTGCGTCAGCGGCAGCGCGTAGCCCAGCTCCGCCAGCAGGCGCAACTCGAAGCGCCGCAATACCGCGCCCTGCTCCGCAGCAGTGATTCCTTCGCTGAGCGCGACCAGCGCGTCCTGGTAGTCGCGGAACAGCGCAGCGTGAGGATCCTCGCGGGCCAGCAGTTTAAGCAACAGCTCGTTCAAATAGAATCCGCACAACAATGCCGCACCGCGCGGAAGTGGCAGGCCACCGTCCCATTCCGCCTTGAGCAGGGTCTTGAGTTCGCCCCCGCCCGCCCATGACAGCGTGAGCGGCTGGAACGCCTGCAACAGTCCCCGCGTTTCCGAGCGCGGTCGTTTGGCGCCGCGAGCCACCATCGCGACCCGGCCGTGGTCGGCGGTGAACGCCTCGACAATGAGACTGGTTTCGCGATACGCGTAGGTATGCAGCACGAATGCTGCCTGGGCGTCTCGCCGTTCCGTGGGCTGGCGCGCGGCCATGTTCGCGGCGGATTCAGTAGCCGAACCGCGCAAGTGAGGCGTCGGTGTCGGCCCAGCCGCTCTTCACGCGCACCCAGACCTCGAGGAACACCTGGCCGCCGAAGAGCTTCTCCATGTCGGAGCGTGCGTGTGAGGCAATCGCCTTCATTTGCGAACCGCCTTCACCCAGCAGGATCGCGCGCTGGCCCGGTTTGTCCACATAGATGGTGGCGTGAATGCGCCGCAACGCGCCATCCAGCTCGAACTTGTCGATGCCCACGGTCGTGGCATAGGGCACTTCGTCGCCCAGCAGCCGGAAAATCTTCTCGCGAATGAATTCCGCGGCGAGGAAGCGCTCGTCACGATCGGTAATGTCGTCGTCCGGGTACAGCCGATCGGACACGGGAAGCGCTTTCGCAATCTCGGATTTGAGTGCCGCGAGTTGGGTGCCCTTTTCGGCCGACACCGGCACAATCGCCGCGAAGGGATGCAACTGCGCGATTTCCGCAAGGCGCGTCATGAACGCCGCCTTGTCGTCCAATGTATCCACCTTGTTCACGGCTGCGATGACCGGCACGCCATGGGGCAGCAGATCCACTACGGTGAGGTCGGCGGGCGTGATGCGGGTTGCGTCGAGGACCAGGACCACCGCATCCACGTCGGCGAGGCTTTCCCGGACCGCGCGGTTCAGACGGTCGTTCAAGCGCGAGCGGTGCTTGGTCTGGAATCCGGGTGTGTCGACAAACACGAACTGCGCAAGTGCATCGGTGGCGATGCCGGTGATCCGATAACGGGTCGTCTGCGGCTTCCTGGACGTGATGCTGATCTTCTGCCCGATCAGCGCATTGAGCAGCGTCGACTTGCCGACACTCGGCCTGCCGACGATGGCCACGTGTCCGCACCGAAACGCCACCCCTTCCGCCGCCGGTTCATTGACCACGCCGGGCTCCCGGACCTTCCGTGGCAACGGCCAGTGCGATTGCCGCTTCGGCGGCCGCCTGCTCTGCCGCCCGGCGGTTGGAACCTTCACCTGAAGCCACGATCGTCAATCCGGGAATCCGGCACTCGACCTTGAATTGCTGGTCATGGGGCTCGCCGCTGGTCGCCGTGACAATGTACTCGGGAACGGGCCAGCGCCGCGCCTGCAGCCACTCCTGCAAGCGCGTCTTCGGGTCCTTGGGGAGCGCGGCCGGATCGGCGTCGCGGAGGACTTCCGCGTAGCACGTGACAATCACGTCGCGCGCGGCATCAAACCCGCCATCCAGAAACACTGCACCAATCAGGGCCTCGAGCGTATCCGCAAGAATCGAGGATCGCTCTGAACCTCCGCTCTTCATCTCGCCTTCGCCCAGGCGGATTTCCGGGCCGAGTAGAAGCCGCCGCGCAACGCGCGCCAGTGTGTCCTTGTTGACGAGTCCCGCCCGCACGCGGGAGAGATCGCCCTCGGGCAACGCAGGAAAGCGTTCGTACAGCGTCGCGCCCACAACGCAGTTGAGCACCGCGTCGCCGACGAATTCCAGGCGTTCGTTGTGGGGAGTGCCGAAACTGCGGTGCGTCAGCGCCTGACGCAGCAGATCCGGCCGGCGGAACGCATAGCCCAGGCTCAGCGGTTCGGCCATCCGGTCCGCGAAATCCGGCTACCGCGATGCGGAGGCGTCGAACTCCAGCAACAGGCTGGCATTGCCGAACAGGTGCAGCTTGTTCTGCCAGCTGACCGACGCCGTGACCACGTTGCCGCTGCGGTTGACTTCGACGTCACTTGCGCTAACGGAATCGATGTAGTCGGCGCCGATGCGGCGCTCGACCAGCTTGCGGACATCCGTCTTGGTCAGGTCCTTGGAGTCGTTGAGCGCACCTTCCAGGACCTTGATGACGGAAAAATATTCGATGTAGGCGGGAATCACCCGGAAACTCAGGAGCGCCAGGATGAGGACGACAGCGCTCACGAAAAGAAATCCGGTCATCGTCAGACCGCGCTGGCGCGACGGCGTCGTCATGCAGGTATCCAATTCATCTCTCCAGTCAATGTATGCCGCTGCCTACGCGTTTGAACGCAAGACTCGAAAGGTCATCCCAGTTCCACCAGATGAAAAACGCCTTCCCGCGAATGTGGTCATCCGGAACGAACCCCCAATAACGGCTGTCGTCGCTGTTGTCCCGGTTGTCACCCATCATGAGGTAGTGTCCGGCCGGAACTTTGCAGGTGAATCCGCGCTCATTGTAGTCGCAATTCTCGCGTCCCGGAAACGGCCTGACGGCCTGCGGATTGACCGGAGGCGCTCGCGGATTGACGCCGATCGTATACGATTGGGGCCCTGCGCCGGTTTCCGCGGTCACGAGCATCCGCTCCAGGGTCTCGAAGCGCAGGTTTTCCAGGTAGCTGTAGGTACCGTCGGACACCTGCGACAACGCGTTGCCGTTTACCCTGAGCATCTTGTCCTGATAGGCGACCACGTCGCCGCCCACGCCGATGACGCGCTTGATGAAGTCCTGCGACGGATTCAGCGGATACCGGAACACGACGACGTCGCCGCGCTTCGGATCGGACACGGGCACGATCTTGCTTTCGACGATCGGCAGGCGCAACCCGTAGATGAATTTGTTGACCAGGATGAAATCGCCGACCTCGAGCGTGGGCCGCATGGACGACGACGGGATCTTGAACGGCTCCGCCACGAACGAGCGCAGCATGAACACGACCAGGAGCACGGGGAAGAAACTCGCCGCATACTCGACCCAGGCGGGCTGGCGCAGCAACCGCTCTTCCAGTTGCGCCCGTTCCGTGAGCACCGCGCCTTCATGGACTGCGAGGGATGTCTGATTTTTTTGATCGAATTCCGCAAGTGCGGTGGCGAGCGCCGCCTGCCGCCGTTTCTTGAACGCAACCAGATCAAGCAGCCACAACACGCCGGTAACAAGCGTCAACAGGAAAAGGATCAGCGCAAAATTCATTGTCGTCTAGGTCATGGTTTTTTGAGGGCAGCCCTGCACGGGCCGGCGGATTGTGGCACGGGACGGGCACGCACTGGCCGCCATCCGGCCCCCCATTCCCGCGGTTCGTCTCTTGCGTTCGCTTCCCGGTCCGGTTCTCGGTTGAATTCTCGGTTGGGTTACTTGTCGCCGATCTGGAGGATCGCCAGAAACGCTTCCTGCGGTATCTCGACGTTGCCCACGGCTTTCATCCGCTTCTTGCCGGCCTTCTGTTTCTCGAGGAGCTTTTTCTTGCGCGAAATATCTCCGCCATAGCACTTGGCGAGGACGTTCTTGCGCATCGCCTTGATCGTCTCGCGGGCGATGATGTTGGCACCAATCGACGCCTGCACTGCGACATCGAACATCTGCCGCGGGATCAGCGAACGCATCTTGGACGCCACTTCGCGGCCTCGGTAGATTGCGACCGAACGGTGCACCATCACCGAAAGGGCATCCACGCGCTCGCCGTTGATCAGGATGTCGAGCTTGACTACGTCCGCGGCGCGAAACTCCCTGAATTCGTAGTCGAGTGACGCGTAGCCGCGCGAAACGGATTTCAACTTGTCGAAGAAATCCATCACCACCTCGGCCATCGGCAACTCATAGGTGAGCATGACCTGCCGTCCGAGGTATTGCATGTTCTTCTGCGTGCCGCGCTTTTCCGTGCAGAGCGTCAACACCGGGCCGACGTATTCCTGCGGCATCAGGATCGTCGCAGTGATGATCGGCTCGCGAATCTCCTCGACCCGCGAGAGGTCGGGCAGCTTCGACGGGTTTTCGATTTCGAGCACCGTGCCATCGCGCATCAGCACTTGGTAAACGACCGTCGGCGCGGTCGTGATCAGGTCCATGTCGTACTCGCGCTCGAGCCGCTCCTGCACGATGTCCATGTGCAGGAGCCCCAGGAAGCCGCAACGGAAGCCGAAGCCCAGCGCCTGCGAGACTTCCGGTTCGTAGTGCAGCGACGCGTCATTGAGCTTCAATTTGTTGAGCGCGTCGCGCAGCGCTTCGTACTGGTTGGATTCGACCGGATAGAGCCCCGCAAAAACCTGCGGCTTCACTTCCTTGAATCCCGGCAGCGCCCCCGATGCCCGGCGGTTGGCGAGCGTCACCGTATCGCCGACCTTGGCGGCATCGATTTCCTTGATGCCTGCGACGATGAAGCCGACCTCTCCCGCGGAAAGTTCGTCGCGATAAACCGACTTCGGGGTAAATACGCCGACCTGCTCGCAGTTGTGGATCGAACCGCCCGCCATCAGCAGGAGCTTGTCCCTGGGTTTCAGCACGCCTTGCATCACGCGCACCAGCATGACCACGCCAACGTAGTTGTCAAACCACGAATCGATGATCAATGCCTGCAACGGCGCTTCCGGATCCCCAGCAGGCGGCGGAATTTTCGCAATGACGGCTTCGAGAATGTCGTCGATCCCGATCCCATTCTTGGCGCTCGCACGCACCGCATCGCTGGCATCGATGCCGATGATGTCCTCGATCTCGTCGATGACGCGTTCGGGATCCGCGGACGGGAGGTCGATCTTGTTCAGCACCGGCACAACGGTGACGCCCTGCTCCACCGCCGTGTAGCAATTGGCAACCGTCTGCGCTTCCACGCCCTGCGATGCGTCCACGACCAGCAACGCCCCCTCGCACGCGGCCAGGGAACGCGAGACCTCATAGGCGAAGTCGACGTGTCCCGGCGTGTCGATCAGGTTGAGCCGGTACATCTCGCCGTCCCTTGCCTGATAGGTCAATGCGGCGGTCTGGGCCTTGATCGTGATGCCGCGCTCGCGCTCCAGGTCCATGGAATCCAGGACCTGTTCGCTCATCTCGCGGTCGGTGAGGCCGCCACAGCGCTGTATGAAGCGGTCGGCAAGCGTCGACTTGCCGTGGTCGATGTGGGCGATGATCGAGAAATTGCGGATTAAGCGCACGAAGGGTTCGACGGTAGAAAGACAAGGGCACCCGAAGGTGCCCGGCAAGGCGCGGTCTACGCGCGTCAGGAGGATATCGGAAAGTCTTGAATTATATCGGAAAACGTCCCCGCGCGCTCATCCTTTGGACAACGCGTCCATGACTCGCGTGCGGTCGAGATGGTAGTGACAAAGCACCACACCGCCCTCGACGTCGCCATGCAGCAATACGGGTACGAGTTCGCCGTAGGCCGCTTCCAGCGCCGGGTCCGCATCGACGTCGAATTCCTGAACCGTCGCACCGTGTTGGCGGGCAAGCGGCATCAGTGCATCGCGCATCGTGTCGCACAGGTGGCAGTACGCCCGCGTAAGGAGCGTCAGCCGCGCCCCTCCCCGCGTCGCGGGCGTTCCCACAGGACTACTCTCCGGTCGTGACGCGAAATGCGGAAAAGAACTGCTGTTCGCCGCGCTTCAATTGCAGCGTGACTGACGCGCCCTTGTCGAGCTTCGCGATCAGGTCGTTCACCTGCGCCGCGCTCTTCGCCTGGGTGGACTGTCCCCCGTAAACGATGACCAGTATCACATCGCCCGGCTGAATGTTGCCGCGCACGCTGCCGGCGACGTCCTCGACCAACACCCCGCTCTTGACCTCGGCCTCCTTTTTCTGATCGTCGGTCAGGTCCGACAGGATCAGTCCCATCCGGTTCGGTTTGCCCTTATCCTTCGGCGTCTGGCTGCCGCGCGTTGGAACGGCTGCGACGTCTTCCTTCATTTCCGCGACCGTCACCGCATATTCCTTCTGGGCGCCCTTGCGCCAGACCGTCAGGTTGATCTTCGTGCCGGGGCGAACCGCGCTGATGATCCGCGGGAGTTCGTTCGACGTCTTCACATCGCGGCCGTCCACCTTGATGATGATGTCGCCGATCTCGATGCCCGCCTTCGAAGCCGGTGCGTCCTTCTCGACGCCATTGACCAGCGCACCCCGTGGCACGCCAAGGCCGAACGCATCGGCGTCTTCCTTGGTGACCGGCTGGATCTGCACGCCGATGCGCCCTCGAGTGACGCGGCCCTTGTCTTTCAGCTGGTTCACCGTGTTCATCGCGACGTCGATCGGGATCGCGAACGCGAGTCCCATGAAGCCGCCGGTGCGCGAGTAGATCAGCGAATTGATGCCGACCACCTCCCCGCGCATGTTGAACAGCGGACCGCCGGAATTGCCGGGATTGATGGCGACGTCCGTTTGAATGAACGGGACCAGGTTTTCCTGCGGCAGGTCGCGGCCCTTGGCGCTGACGATGCCGGCCGTCATCGTGTTCTCGAGACCGAAGGGCTTGCCGATCGCGACGACCCACTCGCCCACCTTCAGCTTGTCCGGATCGCCGATCGTGACCTTGGGCAATTCCTTGGCGTCGATCTTGAGGAGCGCGATGTCGGTACGCTTGTCGGCGCCGATGACCTTGGCCTTGAAATCGCGTTTGTCGCTTAACTTGACGGTGACTTCGTCGGCACCGTCCACCACGTGCGCATTGGTGATGATGTAGCCGTCGGTGCCGATGATGAAGCCCGAGCCGACCGATTGCGCCTCCGGTTCGCGCTGCTGGCCGCGCGGACCCGGCGGTACTTGTCCGAAGCGGCGGAAGAATTCGTAGAACGGATCGTCCTCCGAAAGTTCAGGCACGCCACGACCACGCTTGGCCTTCTGCGTGACGTCGATTGAAACGACGGAGGGACCGTTCTTTTCGTAGAGTTCCGTGAAATCGGGCAGCAGTCCCGCCTTGCCTTGTGCGGAAACGGCCGGCGCGAACGCCGTGGTAAACGCAATTGAGGCCGCCAATGCGGCAGCGCCGGCGATACCGCCCGCGCGCAAAAAGAAACGCTTCGACATGGAATTCCTTTTCATGATGCTCGGTGCAGAAAGATAGCCGGTGGATCGGCGGAATGGACCGCGCCCATTGCGGATTTTACGGGAAATACCTGACCGGTCGATGCCTCAGCGCCGGGCCACGGACTGGGCGATCTGGCGAACCGCCGCCGGCGGCGCCTCGCCCAGCACGGTGACCAGTTGGTCCTCGTTCTTCGTGGTGTAGACATTGAGGCCGCCCTGCTGCGACACCCCCGTCGGGACCGCTGCGGGCGTGAGCGGTTCCACGAACACGCTGACCGCCACCAGTCCATCGGAATAAACGAGGTGCACGACCGGATCGCGCTTGCCGCGCAGCGTGCGATAGCCTTCCATGATTTTCTGGAATCCACCCGGCACCTTGCCGACGGTCCAGCCGGTCTCGCGCGGAAGCATTTCGCCATAGGAGCCCTGCTTGACCTGCCAGTCCGGCGGTGCCGTGGCCCATGACGGCTTGACCATGTCACGGTCGATTTTTTCGTTGATGGCCACGTCGGTGAACGCGAATTGTTCGACGACTTCGCCGCGATCGTCGACCAGGCGTGCCTTGAGCAGCAGGCCGGTGAGCGCATCGGCCCAGAACTTGTGGCCGTAACGGAGCCCGTCCTTCGGCTCGAACGTCATCACCTGCGTCCAGCGCCCCGCCACCCGCTCGCTGACCACCATGCGGGTCTCGTAATACTGGGCGAGGTTGCGCAATTGCTCGGTCGACAGGGACGGAAACACATTGCGGAAAGTTCGCGGCTCGATCCGGATGATCTTGGCGTCGGGAAAATAGCACCGAACTTCATTGCTGCTGCGAATCACTTCGCGCGCAGGTCCGTCGAGGCTCACCAGTTTTTCCTGCTCATTTCCGCCGTCGACCATGTGCACCAGCCGGGAGGTCTCGACGTGGCCATTGTGCTGGTACACGATGGTGCCTGCGTAATTCATCGTCCTGGCGGCCTGTGCGCTCCGTTCGAGCCACCGCGCGCCATCTTCTGCCGACGCGTCGGCTGCGAAGGTCGCGGCGACCGTCAGGGAAACCGCGAAGAACGATCGCGCGGCGCGCGGCAGGGACAGGACTGCCACGATCAGGCGCGCTTTCCGGTCATGGACGAGGTTCATTGCCGGTGACGGCGACGGCACGAAGGTACGGCCCCTCGCCGACGGCCACGGACGGCGAATATTCCTGGTGGGCGATCAGATAGTCCGCGGGAACGTTGCCAGACGGTTTGACTTGCGCCGCCCGCACGGTTGCCGCCTCGCGCGCTCTGGCGACGGCGGTGGGTGGCGTGTCGACCATCGAGAATGCGGTCCAGCCGACGACAGTCACGGCCGCCAGCGTAGCGGCGACCGCCCAGGCCACGGTCGCCACCTGTGCCGTGCGTCCGCGCTGCGCGCCGGGAGCGAGCATCGTCGGTTCGGCGGCCAGCGCCGCACAGAAACGCGTCGTCACCCGGGTCGAGACGCCGCGCGCGCCGCGCAACTGATCGCCGATCACGTGATAGCACCCCCACGTGTTCATGGCGTCCGGCGACTTCATTTCCCCGCAGATCCGCTCGAATTCCGCAGGGTCGACCTCGCCGTCCATCAAGCGGGAAATGTTCTCGTTCATCACCATCTCCGGGTTTCATCGGTGCCAAGCTGCGGACGCAGTTCGGCGGCGATCGCCTCTCGCGCGCGGAAAATCCGCGAGCGCACGGTACCGATCGGACAATTCATCACGCTGGCAATTTCCTCATAACTCAACCCTTCGATCTCGCGCAGCGTGATCGCCGTGCGCAGGTCTTCGGGCAGTGCATCCATCGCGCGGTTCACCGTCGCCGCAATCTGCTTGCCGATCAGTTCGTCTTCCGGCGTCGAACTGTTCCGCAACTGTTCCGCATCCTCAAAACCTTCCGCCTCCTCGTTGTCGAAGGAGGTGGACGTCGGCGCCCGCCGGCCCAGCGCGACCAGGTAGTTCTTTGCCGTGTTGATCGCTATGCGATACAGCCACGTGTAGAACGCACTGTCGCCCCGGAAGCTCGGGAGGGCGCGGTAGGCCTTGATGAAGGCTTCCTGCGCCACGTCCTCGGCCTCTGCGGGATCGCGCACCAACCGCGACAAGAGCCGCGCCAGCTTGCGCTGGTACTTCAGGACCAGCAGTTCGAACGCGCGCTTGTCGCCCCGTTGCGCCCGCTCCACAAGCTGCTGATCGACTTCGCGGTCACCCACTGCCGGGACGTCCCTGAATCATTGGTTGTTATCCCACCGAACGGCGGGTGCGGCAGCCGGAAGCACGGGCCTTCCGGCGCGGGTCGCCCGGACAAAGGCGAGGTGCACGCTTGGCGTAACAGACTGCCGGGAGGGGGTTTAGTTCATTGGGCATCAGGGTTATTCCCAGGAAGGTATCACGCCGGAAGTTTGTCCAAGACAACTGCCGCCCGGATATCGCCCGTGATGATGCCCCGGTAGTTCTTGACCTGCGGGTGGCCCCAACCCGACAGGGCCGCTCCGGCGGCCTCGTCCAGAAGGTCCAATTGCTTCAGGACCGCGACGGTTGCCGGATGCAACCCACGCGCATTGCCGTCGGCCACCTTCAGGGCGATCCCCCAGCCGCGGCTGCGAATGCCGATGGCCTGGACACCTTCCGCGCCGACTTTGGTCACCCAGTCGCCGCGCCCCGCGCGCGCAAGCGCCAGGTCGTTGCGCTGCTCCCCCGAGACCATTTCCGGGTGCGAGGTCATGGCATCAGCGAGGACTTTGGGCGCGCGGCCGTAGTCGGCGTCGACTTCCGCCGTTGCAAGTCGCGCAAACGCCAACGCCAGCCGGGACAAGGGAACGGCGTAATTGGGCGCGGAACAACCGTCTACGCCGGCGACCAGCCGATCCTCGGGTGTCGCCGTGAATCGGGACACCGCGCGGCGAATGGCCTGCTGCAACGGATGATCGAAGGCCAGATAGTCGTGTTTCCCGTGGCCGCACTGGACGCAATACGCAAGCATCCCGCTGTGCTTGCCCGAACAGTTGTGCGCCAACGGAGAGTACGGCGGCGGCGGCGGCAGTTCACCGCGCAGTTCGAAATGGGTGGGGGCATGGGTACCGCATTGCAGGTCGTCCACCGTGTTGCCGGCACGGGCCAGCATGTCCGCCGCGGCGTCGACATGCCGGGGTTCGCCCGAGTGACTCGCGCATAGCAACGCGATCTGGGGCTGCGAGTAGCCAAAGCGCTCGACGCCCCCGCCCGCAACAAACGGGAGAGCCTGCACGGGCTTCAATGCACTTCGCGTGAACGTCAGCGTCTGCGCGTCGCCGGCGGAGTACAGAAGGTTGCCCTGCCGGTCGACCACTGCCACCGAGCCGACGTGCACGCTCTCGATCACGCCACCGCGCGTGACGGCGGAGAGCGGAACGTGGGAAGGCGGGACGGACGACGATTTCGATTCAGAAGCGGACACGGGCGCGGACCGGGAGAAGCTGCAAGCAGAACAATGAGGGACGTCAACCTCACATTATCGCTCAATGTCGCTACCCGATGATCTCGCAATATTTGGCGAGATCGATGTTGCCCCCGGAAATGATCGCGACGATCGGCCCCTGGCCGGCTTTTCCGGTCAATGCGGCGGCCACGGACAAGGCACCCGCCCCTTCGGCAATGACGCGCGCCTTTTCCGCCAGCAGGCGCATCGCCTTCTTCGTCTCGTCCAGGCTGACCACGATGCAGCCGTCCATCACCGGCCTCATGCGCTCCCACATGCGCGGGAAGAGGCTCTGGCCACCGGCGCCGTCGACAAATGAAGGCTTCCAGTCCTTGAACACCTGCGGAGATCCCATGGCAAAGGAAAGCGCGGCAGGAGCGGCCGTCTCCGGCTCAGCGCCCCAAACCTTGATGTCCGGGTTGAGTGCCTTGAGCGCGCTGCCCACGCCGGTGATCAGCCCGCCACCACCGATGGCGGCAATGACGGCGACGGTGTCGGGCGCATCTTCCAGAATCTCCAGACCCATCGTCGCATGACCGGCGATGAAATTGTGGTCGTCGAACGGGTGCACGAACGTCCCTTCGGCGCCGGGAAACGAACGCTCCTCGAGCGCCTTCCAGGCAGTTTCGTACGACACCGGAATAAGCTTTGCGCCGAGCGCCCGCATCCGTTCCATCTTCGATGCCGGCGCGGTCTCGATCACCACGACCGCGCAAGGCACGCCCGCCTGTCTCGCCGCATAGGCGACGCCTTGTCCCGCATTGCCTGCGCTGATCGTCCACACGCCGCGTTTGCGATCGGACTCCGACAGCAGCGCCACGGCGTTGGCGGCGCCCCGCAATTTGTAAGCGTTGATCGGCTGCAGATTCTCCAGCTTTATCCGGATGTCGGGGAAGCCCGGCCCCAGTTCCAATCGGACCAGCGGCGTGCGCACGATGGTCCCGGCGATTCGCTTTTGCGCTTCCCGTATTTCGGCCAGCGTTATCGGGCGCACCGCTTGTTGGGTCGTCACGTTTTTCCCGCGAGCGCGGCCTTGATCTGCTCGAGCGCCCCCGGGTCCTCGATGGTCGTCAGGTCGCCGGGGTCCCGGCCTTCGGCAAGGGCCTGAAGCGATCGCCGAAGCAGTTTGCCGGATCGTGTTTTCGGCAGGACCGTCACGAAATAGACGGCGCCGGGCCGCGCAATCGCACCCAGTTCGCGATCGACGGTGTCCATCACTTCCTTGCGCATTTGCGCGAGGCCCGCCGCACTGGCGACTTTCGCGGGATCCTTCACCACCGCAAAGGCCACGGGGATCTGCCCCTTCAACGCGTCCGCCATGCCGACCACCGCGACTTCGGCAATGCCGGAATGCGCCTGGACCGCCTCCTCGATTTCGCGCGTGCCCAGGCGATGTCCCGCGACGTTGATCACGTCGTCGGTGCGGCCAAGCACGAAGAAATAGCCGTCATCGTCGCGTGTCGCCCAATCGAAGGTCGAATACGCGAGCTTGCCCGGAAAGGTCGAGAAATACGTCTTCACGAAGCGCTCGTCATCGCCCCAGACCGTCGTCATGCAGCCGGGCGGCAACGGCGGCATGATCATCAGCACGCCCTTTTCGTTGGCGGCAACTTCTGCGCCGGTACCTTCGTGCAGCAATTTGACGTCGTATCCGTACACCGGGAACGACGGGCTGCCGAACTTGCGTGGCGTGTCCTCAACGCCGGGTTGCGCGGAGAGGATCGGCCACCCGGACTCCGTCTGCCAGTAGTTGTCGACGATCGCCACGCCGCCCAGTGCGTCGGAGGCCCAACGCGCGGTGGGTTCGTCGAGCGGTTCGCCAGCAAGAAACAGATAGCGCAGCGCCGACACATCGTGCTTCGCCATGAACGCCGG
>JAYTIR010000309.1:0-1969 GCA_043731765.1 Burkholderiales bacterium | reverse complement strand
GTGCGCCAGCGTGCCACCGTAATGCGCGACGAATTCTGGTTCCGTGCCGACGATGCGAAAGCCCCGGAAGCTGTCGCCCAAAGCCAGCGGGATCACCTGCGCGATGAGCGGATTCCTGCGCAGTGTCTCGATCGCCGCGAGCGGAATGTTGCCCGGCGGAACGTCCGCGTGATAAACGCCCGCCAGCACGATCTGCAGCGGACTGCCCTTGGCGCCGACGACCAGGTCGATGCCCGCGGCGTCGCGGGTCAGGCGCGCTTCGAGTTCGCGCGAAAGGAGCAGCGTCAGCGCAACGGTGGCAACACCCAGCGCGAGCATAATCACCACAAGGAACGTCGAAAGCGGACGCCGGCGCGCGTAGGCCAATGCGAGTCGAAAAATGCTCAATGGTGGGGCCCGGCGGATTTGAGCGCCGCAGGGCCGTCCCAAGGCGCGAATAGCTCCCCCTCCGGGGGCAGCGCAGCGGCGCCAGCCGCAAGCGTGGGGGTCCTCATGCCTCCGCCACATTCCACGCGGGCAAGGTGAACGAATGCGGCAGCAAAGGCCTCACGCGCGCATCATGCGAGGCGACGACCAGTGTTGCGCCGGCCTCGATGGCCTGCCCGCGCAATAGTTCCAGCGCCTGCGCCGCGTGCGCATCGTCCAGATTGGCGGTGGGTTCGTCGGCCAGCACGAGCGCGGGACGATTGACCACTGCCCGCGCAATGGCGACGCGTTGCGCCTGACCTTGCGACAGTTGCGATGGGAAACGTTGCGCGAGTTCGATCACGCCGACCGCTTCCAGCAACGCGATGACGCGAGCGTCGTCCACGGGAAGTCCCGCCAGCGTGCAAGCAAGCCGCAGGTTGTCGCGTACATTGAGCGCGCCGACGAGGTGCAGACGCTGCGGCACCAGGCCCACCGTTCGCCCACGCCAGCGGTCGCGCGCACTCTCCGCAAGCGCGGCGACGTCCGTGCCGTTGACGATCGCCGATCCGACCGTGGGCGTGGTCAATCCGGCCAGGATGTGCAGCACAGTCGACTTGCCGCTGCCGGATTGTCCAGCGAGCAGCCAGGCTTCCCCCGCGCCGGCGCGCCATTCCGGAACCTCGACTGCCGTCACCGCACCGTAGCGGTGGAGTACGCCTACGAGTTCGAACATGGGCTCAATCTAACAGGTCTCGCAATGCAAAGTTCAGACAGCCGCCCTCCGCATCCGTTCCGCCGATCGCCGGCCGGCAGGCCTTCATCAAGCCACGGTCGTACCCATTTGCCTTGGCTGTGCGGCCTCTTTTCTGTCTTCTGTCGTCCGTCTCCTGTCCATTGAACGGCCCACCGCTCGCGCGACGTCGTCGAGTTTGTCCATCAGCGCGACAAATTCGGATGGCGTGAGTGCCTGGTCGGCATCGCACCAGGCCTCGGATGGATTCGGATGCACTTCCACCAGCAGACCGTCTGCGCCGGCAGCAACCGCCGCGCACGACAGCGCCGATACCATCCACGCCTTGCCGCCCGCGTGTGACGGATCGGCGATGACGGGCAGATGCGTCTCCCGCTTCAACACCGCAATCGCCGTCACATCGAGCACGTTTCGGTAGGCAGTCTCGAAAGTCCGGATACCGCGTTCGCAGAGCACGATCTTGTGGTTGCCACCGGCCGCGATGTATTCGGCCGCCATCAGCCATTCGCTGATCGTTGCGCTCATGCCGCGTTTCAGGACCACGGGCACATCGACGCGACCGACTTCCTTCAGCAGATCGAAGTTCTGCATGTTGCGCGTGCCGATCTGGATGACGTCCACTTTCTGCGCGAGAAAGGTGTCCAGCATTCGCACGTCCATCAATTCGGTGACGACCGGCAGACCGTGCCGCGCGGCGGCGTCCTTGAGCAGCTTGAGACCATCGACACCCTTGCCCTGGAACGCGTAAGGACTGGTGCGTGGCTTGAACGCGCCCCCGCGCATCATGGTCGCGCCTCCCGCAGCGACGGC
>JAYTIR010000308.1:0-2913 GCA_043731765.1 Burkholderiales bacterium | reverse complement strand
TCGACGTCATTGTGAAGGTAGTGAAATTCGCAGACATGCGTATAGCCGCCGCGCAGCATCTCGGTATACACCCAGGTCGCGATGCGCTCGATCTGCGCCGGCGACAGGCGCAACGCGAGGCGATACATCAACGTGCGCCACGACCAGAAACTGTCCGCACCGGGTCCCGCAATGTGTGAGAGTCCGACCATCGCGCGTTGAAACGCGTGGCTGTGCGCATTGACCATTCCCGGCAGGACTATACCGCCGAGAACAACCGCATCGCCCGCCGTGCTGGCGGCGGCAACTTCGCTGAAGTAGCCGCGAGAATCGACCGTCATCAGGACATCGCGCGCCCAGCCGTCCGGCAGAAACGCGAGCCGCGAAAAAAAACGCCTGGTTGCCTCTGGGGCCGGCACTACCGCAGTGGCCACGCGAGCATCGTGTCGATCAACGCCCGCAGCGCCGGACGGACTGCATTCGCCAGCGAGTCGTCGAATGCGAACGGCGGCGTCTCCATCATGTAGGTCCGCTCGGCCAGCTCGAGCTGGACCGCGTGGATCCGTTTTTCGGGGTGACCGTAGTGGCGCGTGATATACCCGCCCTTGAAGCGGCCGTTGAGCACGCTCGAGTAGTCGGGAGACTGCCGCGCCCTGGCCAGCAAGGCTTCACCGAGCGCCGGATCGCAGCTCGAACCGCCCCCGGTTCCGAGATTGAAGTCGGTCAGCCGGCCTTCGAAAAATCGCGGACACACCGAGATGATCGAGTGCGCGTCGAACAGCAGCGCATACCCATGCAGTTGCCGGATCCGCTCCAGTTCCGCCGCGAGCCGCGCGTGATACGGCTGCCAGTATTGCGCGACGCGGGCGCCGATCGCATTGGCGTCCGGCGCGCAGCCTTCGTTGTAGATCGCGGCGAAATTGAATTGGGTCGTCGGGCAGAGTTCGGTGTTGCTGGCGCCGGGGTAGAGCACCCCACCATCGGGCGGTCGATTGAGATCGACCACATATCGCGAATGCGTGGCGGCGAGCACCGATGCCCCAAGACCGCCAACGAAATCGTACAACCGCGGCAGATGGAAATCGGTATCGGGCACATCGATCGCGCACGCCGCCATCTGCGCGGCAATGTCCGCAGGAATATGCGTGCCGCAGTGCGGCATGCTGACCAGCAGCGGCGCCGTCCCTTCAGAAAAATCGCAGAGCTGCACGGTTCAGAAGACAGAAGTCAGAAGTCAGAAGTCAGAAGGCAGACGCGAGTCGACGGACCGTGGGCCGGTGGCCGCAGGCGAGCAGCCCGCGGCCGCCTGACGGTCAGCCGGCTTGCTTCAACATCGTTTCGCCGTCGGAGACTTCGAACTTGCCCGGACCTTCGACGTTCAGCGTCTTCACCACGCCATCGACGACCAGCATCGAGAAACGCTGGCAGCGCACACCCATGCCGCGCGCGGTGAGGTCGAGTTCGAGCCCGAGCTTTTTGGTGAAGTCGGCGCTGCCGTCGCCCATCATCCGCACCTTGCCCGCAGCTTTCTGGTCGCGCGCCCAGGCGCCCATCACGAACGCATCGTTGACCGACATGCAGATGATGTCGGACACGCCTTTGGCTTTGAGTGCGTCGGCGTTGGCGAGATAGCTGGGCACATGCTTGGCCGAACAGGTCGGCGTGTATGCGCCAGGCAGGCCGAAGATCGCGACGGTCTTGCCTTTGGTCAGATCTTCGACCTTGAAAGTATTGGGGCCGATCGAGCAGCCGTTGCCTTCGACTTCGATGAATTCCGAGAGCGTGCCTTCGGGCAGCTTGTCGCCGACTTTGATCATGTTTGATTGCTCCGATTCGTGGGGAATTGCGCGGTCATGCGGCCGATGTCGAAGCGGCGCGGACAACGCGGGAAAGCGGATTGTAGCCCAGATGATAGGCGAGTTCAGCCGGATGCCCGATGTCCCACAGCGCGAGATCGGCGCGCATTCCGACTGTCAGCACACCGCGGTCGGCGAGGCCGAGTGCGCGCGCCGCATGGAGCGTGACGCCCGCGAGCGCTTCTGAGGGCGTCATCCGGAACAACGTGCAGGCCAGGTTGAGGCAAGCCAGCAATGACGTGATCGGTGACGAGCCCGGGTTGCAATCGGTGGCGATCGCCATCGGCACGCCCTGCTCGCGCAGCATCGCCAGCGGTGGCAGGCGCGTCTCGCGCAAGAAGTAGAACGCGCCGGGCAACAGCACGGCAACGGTGCCCGCCCGCGCCATCGCGGCGACGCCGGCTGCGCTGACATATTCGAGATGGTCGCAGGACAGCGCGCGAAATTCCGCCGCCAGCTGCGTGCCGCCCTGGTCCGACAACTGTTCGGCGTGCAGCTTCACCGGCAGAGCCAGTTCGCGTGCCCTTTCAAACACCCTGCGCGTCTGTGCCGGCGTGAATCCGATCGTGTCGCAAAAAACGTCGACGGCATCGGCCAGGCCTTCGGCAGCGATCGCTGGCAGCATGCCGTTGCAGACAGAGTCGATGTAGTCGTCGGGGCAGCCCGCGAACTCCGGTGGCAGCGCGTGCGCGCCGAGAAATGTGGTGCGGACGTCGACTTGAAATTCGCGTCCGAGCCGCCGCGCGACGCGGAGCATCTTCGCTTCCGTCGCCGCGTCGAGCCCGTAACCCGACTTGATTTCTATCGTCGTCACGCCTTCGGCAAGCATCGCCCGCAGCCGCCGCGCGGACTGCGCGAACAGCTCGTCCTCCGATGCGGCGCGCGTTGCCTTCACCGTCGACACGATACCGCCGCCGGCCCGCGCGATGTCGGCGTAGGTCGCGCCGTTGAGGCGCAGTTCGAATTCGCTCGCCCTGTTTCCCGCATAGACCAGGTGCGTATGGCAGTCGATGAGACCCGGCGTCACCCAGCGTCCCTGCGCGGAAATTTCCTCGTTCGCAGCGGGTTGCGCCGGCAG
>JAYTIR010000307.1:0-3266 GCA_043731765.1 Burkholderiales bacterium | reverse complement strand
CAACGCGATCCGACAGGCCGACCAACGCCATCGCCGTATCGACTCGCTCGCGCCGCTCACGGCGGGACAGCGAGGTGAGCTGCAGCGGCAACTCGACGTTCTGGAACGCGGTCAGCACCGGCATCAGGTTGTAGAACTGAAAAATGAACCCGACGTGGGCAGCGCGCCACGCAGCGAGGTCACCGTCTGAGAGGCGCGCGATGTCCACACCGGCCACGCGTATTTCGCCGGACGTCGGCTTGTCGATGCCGGCAATCAGATTGAGCAGCGTGGATTTACCCGAACCGGAAGGGCCCATGAGCGCTATGTAATCGCCGGCCATCACATCGAAGTTGATGTCGACCAGGACCGGGATGACCTGTTCGCCCCGCGTGTAGTACTTGGTGAGGTTGCGGATCGCGACCAGGGGCGACGAAGCGACCGATACAGGGTCAGAGACGATACTCGCTTCGGCTTCGGTAGATCCTGGCTGCATCATGGAAACCAATGTAGGGTCAGAGACGATACTCGCATGGGCACTGTTGGATTCTCCCTGCAGCATGGAGAGTATCGTCTCTGAACCTACTTCGCGACCTTGACCAGCGCGCCCGACGCGAAATTTTCCGCGGGTTTGAGCACGACCTTTTCGCCACTCTTCACGTCTCCAGCGATCGCGATCAGATCGCCGATCTTTTTTCCTGGCGTAACCGGCACGGCGACTGCGGTGCCCTCCTTGATGACGAAGACGACCGCGCGGCCGTCGCGCTGCACGATGGCGTCGGCCGCGACAGCGACCATCGGCTTCTGCTGTTCCGCCGTCACATCCTGCGAAAGGAAGCTCACCTTGGCACTCATTTCCGGAAGGATCCGCGGATCTATTGCATCGAATTTGACCTTGGTCATCACTGTGGCCTTGGCGCGGTCCACCGTGGGCACGATACGGCTGATCCGGCCGCGGAAGCGCGTGTCGGGGAGTGCGTCCAGCACGATCTCCGCCGGTTGGCCCACGCTGATCTTGGACAAGCTCGATTCGGCGACGTCGGCCTCGACTTCCAGCGTGCTCATGTCGGCCATCGACACCACCGCGCCTTTCGAATCCGCCGCATTGGAGAACGGCGTCACGAGATCGCCCACGTTGGCGCTCTTGGACAGGATCACGCCGTCGAACGGCGCGCGGATTATGGTGTAATCGACCGAGACCTGCGCGTTGCGTGACGAGCCTTCCGCGACGCCGATCGTTGCGCGCGCATTGCCCACACCCGCCGTCGCCTTCTCCGCGCGCGCCTTCGCCGTGTCCACAACCGCCGCGGAAACGAAGCCCTTGGCCAGCAGGTCGAAGTTGCGCTTCAACTGCGCCACGGCATCGCGCTCCTCGGCCAACGCCTGCTCCAGAGCGGCCTTGGCGGCGTTGACACTGGCCTGCGCGCTTTCGCCCTGCGCCACGACGTCACGCGCGTCGATGCGCGCAATGATGTCGCCGGCCTTGACCCGCGATCCCTCGGCCACGCCGAGCCATTCCAGGCGCCCCGTCGCCTTCGACGAGATCGCCGCCTTCCGTTGCGCGACGACATAGCCGGTCGAGTTGAGCAGAACAAACTGCTGCGACGGATAGGTCGTGACCACCGACGTCGTCTGGACGGCGACGGCGCGCGGCTGGATTGCAAACCAGGCGCCAGCCGCGGCGACTGCCAGCAGGATGCTGCCCCACCACAGCCAGCGGCGGCGGCGGCGTGAAACTACCGGCGCCAGGCTGCGGTCGATGCGGAGTTTCGAGAGGTCAGGCTTCGTTGCTTGCGTCATGGCGGGCGGCGACAAAAAATGAACGCCGGGTATCGTTCCGGCGGATTGCCATTCTACCGGTTTGCCCCGGCCCTACTTTGGGGCCCGTGAGCTTGGGCGGACCAGGCGGACGTCACAGCGGGGCCGCCAACGTCCGCCAGCCCGAATTGCCCGCCCCTTGCATTTTCCGGCGACCGCATTCATAATGCGAATCATTCGTATTAACACTTCAGTTCGGTTCGCGCGGCTTATCGCTGCCGACCGAAGGAGACGGACCCCATGCTCACCACACTGCTCGTGACCCTGCGCGAAGGCATCGAAGCCTTCCTGATCGTGGCCATCACTCTGGCCTATCTGCGCAAGACCAACCGGATCGCCCTCGGCTCGGCGGCGCTGTGGGGCACCGGCGTGGGCGTCGCATTGTCAGTGCTGGCGGGCTATTTCTTCGGTCAAGCGGAGAACAAGCCGCAGTGGGAAGGCTTGCTGGCGCTCGCCGCCGCAGTCATGGTCCTGACGATGGTCTTCTACATGCTGCGCGCATCGAAACGGATGCGCGGCGATATTGCGGCCAGGATCGAGGCGGCCGCGCTCAAATCCAGTACCGGCGCGTGGCTCGGCGTGTTCGCGTTCGTGCTGGTCATGATAGTCCGCGAAGGCATGGAAACCGCGCTGATCCTGACCACGCTGCTGTTCGAACAGGGATCGCGCGATCTGCTGACGGGCGCGACCCTCGGCGTGCTGCTCGCCGCACTCGTCGCGTGGGCCTGGTCGCGCTACGGGCAGCGCGTCAACCTGAAGCGCTTCTTCCAGGTGACGTCGGTTTTCCTCATCCTGTTCACCATCCAGCTTTTCATTTACGCGTTCCACGAATTCAGCGAGATCGGCGCCATTCCCGGCATCGACAACGTGTATTGGCATGCCGCGACCAAGCCCTACGGTCCGGAAGGCCCATATGGCGAATGGCTGACCTATTTCATGGTAATCATTCCCGCCAGCTGGCTGGCGCTCGCCTGGTGGCGCGATCGCGATTCCGCATCGCCTTCCGCGCGCACCGCTTAGGACAGCCGCAGCGATAAATCGCGTTACGCATCGACGGGAAACGCGACGACGTGATCGATGGCCAGGCGAATGCCGATGCGCTCGCCGATCGCGTGGTTATGGTGCGACGGGACCAGCGACATGACGCGCGTGCCGGAGGCAAGCTGCAGCGTGTACAGGAATTCCGCGCCGCGAAACGCCTTGGCGGTGACCTCGGCACGCCAAGGACTGTCGTCGTCGTGCAGGATGTCGTCGGGGCGCAGCAACAGGTCGACCGCGGCGCCGCGAACCACGCCGGCATGCGAGTCGCCTTCGAGCTCACCCAGTTCCGTTCGCATTTTGCCGTTGTCTTCGGCGACACCGCGCACGAACACACCTTGCCCGATGAAGTCGGCAACAAATCGCGTGCGCGGCCGATGATAGAGGTTGTACGCAGTGTCCCATTGCTCGATGCGGCCATCCTTCATGAT
>JAYTIR010000306.1:0-8255 GCA_043731765.1 Burkholderiales bacterium | reverse complement strand
AGCGCAAACGAGCCCGCCCATCCGGAAAAGTGCTGCACTTTGGCCACGTAAACGGTGTAGATGAAGAGGCCGATCACGATCGACGGCGCCGACAGCAGGATGTCGTTGATGAACCGCGTGGCACTCGCGATCCAGCCATCCTTGCCGTATTCCGCGAGGTAGATTCCCGCAAGAATGCCGATCGGCGTGCTGATGAACGTGGCCACGCCGACGATCATGACGCTGCCGAAGATGGCGTTGGCGAGACCGCCGGCGGAGCCGGGTGGCGGCGTCGACTGGGTGAACAGCGTCGGCGACAACGCCTCGAACCCGCGGAAAAAGAGAACGCTCAGTATCCACAGCAGGAACACCATGCCGAACGCCATGGTGCCGAGCGACGCCACCAGATTGAACCGGTTGATAAACAGGCGCTTGCGATAGTGGGCCCCCACGCTTGCGGCCGAGGCAACTGAGGCCGCTGCGCTGCCCCCGGAGGGGGAGCTATTCGCGCCTTGGGACGGCCCGGCGGCGCTCATGTTTTTTTGCCCTCGCCCTTCGCGAGTTGCATCAGCAGCATCCGCGAGCAGGCGAGTACGACGAACGTCAACAGGAACAGCACCAGACCCAGCATGATCAGCGCCGCGCTGTGCACCGGATCGGCCGCCTCGTTGAACTCGTTGGCCAGCGCCGACGCAATCGAGTTTCCCGGCGCGAAAAGCGATGCGCTTATCTTGTAGGCATTGCCGATCACGAACGTCACCGCCATGGTTTCGCCGAGTGCGCGGCCCAGACCGAGCATGATCCCGCCGATCACACCCACCCTGGTGTACGGCAGAACCACGTTCCACACCACTTCCCAGGTCGTGCAGCCGATGCCGTAAGCGGATTCCTTCAGCACTGGCGGCACGATTTCGAACACATCGCGCATGACCGATGCAATGAACGGGATCACCATGATTGCGAGTATGAATCCGGCCGAAAGCACGCCGATGCCGTTGGGTGCGCCCTGAAACAAGGGGCCCAGGATCCACAGGCTGCCGAAAACCTTGGTCAAGGCCGGTTGAACGTAATCGCCGAACAGCGGCGCGAAAACAAACAGTCCCCACATGCCATAAATGATGGAGGGAATGGCCGCGAGCAGCTCGACCGCGGTGCCCAGCGGACGCTTCAACGCGGCCGGACACATCTCGGTCAGAAACAGAGCGATGCCGAAACTCACCGGGACGCCGATCAACAGCGCGATGGCGGATGTCACCAGCGTGCCGTAGATCGGCGCCAGCGCACCGAAATTCTTGGTGACCGGATTCCAGAAGTCGGTAACAAAGAATCCGAGTCCGAATTTCTGTATCGCCGGTATGGCCGAAATGGAAAGCGCGATCAGAATCGCGAGCAGCGCGCCCAGCACGAACAACGCGAAGAAGAGCGTTGTCTTTTCAAACAACGCGTCCTGCCACGGCGGCGCACCCTTGGTGATCGTTGGTGGTTTGGGCTCGCGTTGCGCGCGGGCGGGCGGGTCGGCGGGCATGGGCAGGGTCGCAGCAATCGCGGACGTCATATTAGCCTCTTAAAAACGAAACGGCCGGGCTTGCGAGGTCCCGGCCGGTGCCCTGAGTGATTTGGAGCGGAAGAAATCGCCCGCAGCTCAGTTCCAGATCGCCTTGCCAGCCGCGTCCTTCACCTGTGCTTTCCAGGCAGCTTCAACCAGCGTCACGACGGGCGCGGGCATCGGCACGTAGTCGAGTTCCTCGGCCATTTTCTGGCCGTTCTTCATCGCCCAGTCGAAGAACTTCAGGACTTCGGCCGTGCTTGCCGGTTTGTCCGAGGCGACGGGGACCATGATGAAGCTCGCGCCGGTGATCGGCCAGCTGGACTTGCCGGGTTGATCGGTCAGGATTTGATAGAAGCCCGGCGCGTTCTTCCAATCGGCAAAGGCCGCCGCCGCTTGAAAAGTAGCGTCATCCGGTTGCACGAACTCACCCTCCTTGTTGCGAACCGCGGCGTGGATCATCTTGTTCTTTTTTGCATAGGCCCACTCTACGTAGCCGATCGCGCCCTTGATGCGCTGGACGTAGGATGCCACGCCCTCGTTGCCCTTGCCGCCCACGCCTTCCGGCCACGCAACCGCCGTGGCGGCGCCCACCTTTTCTTTCCATTCCGGATTGACCTGCGACAGATACGTTGTCCACAGGAACGATGTGCCAGAACCATCCGAGCGGCGCACGACCGTGATGTTTTCAACCGGGAGCTTTCGCCCGGGGTTCAAGTCGGCGATGGGTTTTTCATTCCACCTCTTGATCTTGCCCAGATAGATGTCGCCAAGGACCGGGCCGCTCAGCTTCAATGCGCCCGGCGCGATGCCTTCGAGGTTCACGACGGGCACCACGCCGCCGATGATGGCGGGAAACTGCATCAATCCCGATTTCTGAAGTTCTTCCAGCTTGAGCGGCGCATCGGACGCGCCGAAGTCGACCGTCTTGGCCTGGATCTGCTTGATACCGGCGCCCGAACCGATCGATTGGTAGTTCATGCCGACACCGGTCTTCTGCTTGTAGGCTTCCGCCCACTTGGCGTAGATCGGAAAAGGAAACGTCGCACCCGCGCCGGTGATGTCGGTCGCATGCGCGGCGACGCCGAACGCCAACGCGGCGGCGGCGAGAAAACCTTGCATTGCAAACTTGTTTTTCATGTATTCCCCCGAATTGATGGTGCTTGGCATGGATTGTCAGCGTGGCGTGTGACAACCGCATGACAAAACCGAGTCACCCTGTGACAACGCGAGCGACAACGTCTTTGCCCAAGCCGATTGCCTTTTGCACCAACGGCTTACGTGCCTTTCCGCGGTCAAGAAATAACGTGCCGGACGAAGCAGGATCGGACCGCCACCGCGCCAATTCCTGTTTCCGGTTTTCTGCTATGTTGGGAGGATGCGGGAGTGTCGCACCGCGACGACGCTCCTGCCCCGCCGCCATGCCGCACTCCGCCCGCCCGGCCGTGCTCGATCTCATCGGCAACACGCCGTTAGTTGAGGTAACGCGCATCGACACGGGTCCGTGCCGGCTGTTCCTGAAGCTCGAATCGCAGAATCCCGGCGGATCGATCAAGGACCGCATCGGCATGTCGATGATCGAGGCCGCCGAACGCGACCACGTTCTTGGCCCGGGCGGCGTCGTGGTCGAAGCGACGGCGGGGAACACCGGGCTCGGGCTCGCGCTGGTGGCGCGCGCCAAGGGCTATCGCGTGGTGCTCGTCGTCCCCGACAAGATGTCGTCGGAAAAAGTGCTGCATTTGAAGGCCCTCGGCGCAGAAGTGCACACGACGCGCACCGACGTCGGCAAGGGCCATCCGGCCTATTATCAGGACTTCGCCGCCCGCCTCGCGCGCGAACTGCCGGGCGCGTTCTTCGCCGACCAGTTCAACAATCCCAACAACCCTCTCGCCCACGAACGTACGACGGGCCCCGAGATCTGGGCGCAGATGGCGCAGGAAGTCGACGCAATCGTGTGCGGCGTGGGGTCGGCCGGAACGATCACAGGCCTAACGCGATTCTTCCGCGGCGTGCATCCGGCGCTCGAATTCGTGCTGGCCGATCCGGCCGGCTCCGTAGTGGCCGACTATGTTCGTACCGGCACGTTCGGCGCGGCCGGATCGTGGGCGGTCGAGGGCATCGGCGAGGATTTCATTCCGCCCATCGCCGACCTTTCGGCGGTAAGTCACGCCTATACCATTCCGGACGAAGAGAGCTTCGGGTCCGCGCGCATGCTGTTGCGCGCCGAAGGCATACTCGGCGGATCGTCGACCGGAACGCTGCTCGCGGCCGCGCTACGCTACTGCCGCGAGCAGCGCAACGCGAAACGCGTGGTGACATTCGTCTGCGATACCGGGACGCGTTACCTGTCGAAGGTCTACAACGATCAATGGATGATCGATCAGGGGCTGCTCCACCGGCAGGATTATGGCGACCTGCGCGACATCGTCAGCCGCCGGTTCGCGGAGGGCAGCGTCGTCAGCGTGAGTCCGGACGACACGCTGCTCACGGCGTTCCAGCGCATGCGCCAGGCCGAGGTTTCGCAGGTGCCAGTCATCGAGGGAAACCGCGTGGTCGGCTTGCTCGACGAATCCGACCTTCTGCTCAAGGTCCACGCGGATCCGACTCAGTTTCGCGCGCTGGCCGGGGAGACGATGACGCTGGCGCTGGAAACCCTGCCGCCTTCCGCCGGTCTGGAACGGCTCACCAACGTTCTCGACCGCGGTCTCGTCGCGATCATTGCCGACGAACATGAATTCTACGGACTCATCACCCGATTCGATCTCTTGAATCACTTGCGGAGAACCTTGCAATGACCGAATCCTCGCCGCCAAAAGTCACCGCCAGTATGCAACCAAAATCCGGCTTCGGCACGCGCGCCATCCACGCCGGCCAGTTTCCCGATCCGTCAACCGGCGCGATCATGTCGCCGATCTACGCCACGTCGACCTATGTGCAGGAAAGCCCGGGCATCCACAAGGGCCTCGACTATGGGCGTTCGCACAATCCGACCCGATGGGCGCTGGAGCGTTGCGTGGCCGACCTCGAAGGCGGCGGTGTGGCGTTCGCCTTCGCCTCAGGCATGGCGGCGATCGCCACGGTCCTCGAACTCGTCGACGCGGGCGCGCATATTGTCGCGAGCGACGACCTGTACGGCGGAACGTACCGGCTGTTCGAGCGCGTCAGGCGGCGCAGCGCCGGCCTGTCGTTCACTTTCGTCGATATGGCGGACCCGGCCCAGGTCGACGCGGCCTTGCGCCCGGAGACCCGCATCGTCTGGGTAGAAACGCCGACAAATCCGCTGCTGAAGCTCGCCGATCTGGCCGCGCTGGCCGAGATCTGCCGCGGCCGGAATCTCCTCGCCGTCGCCGACAACACGTTCGCGAGCCCGTGGGTGCAGCGGCCCCTCGATCTGGGGTTCGACATCGTCGTGCATTCGACGACGAAATACCTGAACGGCCACTCCGATGTCATTGGCGGCATCGCCATCGTCGCCGGGCAGCCGCGCCAGGCCGAATGGCGCGAGCGCCTTGGCTTCCTGCAAAACGCGGTCGGCGCGATCGCAGGGCCGTTTGACAGTTTTCTTGCGCTGCGCGGGGTGAAGACGCTGGCCATTCGCATGCAGCGGCATTGCGAGAACGCGCTGGCCCTCGCGGGGTGGCTGGAATCGCAACCCGAAGTTCAGCGTGTTCGCTATCCCGGACTGCCGTCACATCCGCAGCACGCACTGGCCAAGCGCCAGATGCACGGCTTTGGCGGAATGGTCGCGGTCGATCTGCGCACCGACCTCGCCGGCACCAAGCGGTTTCTCGAGCGTTGTCACCTGTTCGCGCTGGCTGAAAGCTTGGGCGGCGTCGAGAGCCTGATCGAACATCCCGCGATCATGACGCATGCAAGCATTCCCGCCGAGCGGCGAGCACGTTCGGGGATCGGCGATTCGTTGGTGCGCCTCTCCGTCGGCATCGAGGATCTCGCCGACTTGAAGACCGACTTGCGCAGCGCGCTAGATGCCATAGCCAATTAAGCAGCGTCCTCGCGAAGCAAATCGCTCGCCTTCTCCGCGATCATCACCACGGGCGCGTTGGTATTCCCCGACACGAGGGTCGGCATGATCGAGCAGTCGACCACGCGCAGGCCGGCGACACCGTGGACACGCAAACGGTCGTCGACGACGGCAAGCGGATCCGATCCCATCTTGCACGTTCCCGACGGATGAAAAATCGTGGCGCCGAAATCGCGCGCGAATTCCAGCAAATCCGCGTCGCTCGCCGCCGCGGGACCCGGCCTGTACTCTTCACTGACATAAGGTCGCAGCGCCGCGGTTGCAGCCAACCGGCGCGCGAACTTGATGCCTTCCACCGCGCAGTGCCGATCCGCCTCGGTTGACAGGTAGTTGGGCTGCATCGCGGGTGCTGCCAGCGGGTCCGTTGAGTTGATCCGAACGTGTCCACGCGATGTCGGCCGCAGCTGGCACACGCTCATCGTGAATCCGGAAAACGGATGCGGCTTGGCGCCGGCCAGATCGGCCGACAGCGTCGCGAAGTGAAACTGGATGTCAGGTGTCGTCGACTCCGGCAGCACGCGCGTGAACAGCCCGCCCTGATTGATGCCGATGGCCAGCGGGCCGGTGCGCCGCAATAGCCATTGCAAACCGATCTTTGCTGAGCGCCAGGTCGAGGCCAGATCGTCGTTGGTCGTGATCGGCTTGGTGCATTTGAAAGTGAGCCGCAATTGCAGATGGTCCTGCAGATTTTCGCCCACACCGGGCAGGTTGTGCACGACCGGAATCCCGATTCGCTGCAACAGCGGCGCCGGCCCGACGCCCGACAATTGCAGCAATTGCGGGCTTTGCAGCGAGCCCGCGGCGAGAATCACTTCACGCGTTGCGGACACGCGCGAAAGCTCGCCGCCCTGCCGGTACTCGACGCCGGTCGCGCGCTTGCCTTCGATCAGGATGCGCGTGGCCTGCGCGCCCACTTCGACGGCAAGATTCACTCGCGACTTCGCGGGTCGCAAATAGCCGACCGCCGAACTGCAGCGCAAGCCATTCTTGGTGAAGAGCTGGAAGTAACCGGCGCCCTCCTGCACACCAGCGTTGAAATCTTCGGTGCGTGGCACGCCCAGCTCGCCCGCGCCGTTGATGATCGCCTCGATCAGTTCATGCCTTGCGCCGATATCGGAACACGCCAGCGGTCCATCGCCGCCATGCGTCGCGCTTGCCCCGCGCTGATTGCCTTCGCTGCGGATGAAATACGGCATGACGTCGCGCCAGCCCCAGTCGCGATTGCCGGCCGCGGCCCAGCCATCGTAATCCTGTGGCTGACCGCGGATGTAGATGAGGCCGTTGATCGACGATGATCCGCCCAGGCCCCGGCCGCGAGGCCAGTAGATCTTGCGGCCATTCATCTCCGGTTCCGGCTCCGTGTAGAAGCCCCAGTTGTAGACCGGATGGAACATCGTCTTCCCGTAACCGATCGGGATGTGGATCCACGGATAGTTGTCGCGCGGCCCGGCTTCGAGCATCAACACGCGCGCGCGGCCATCCGCGGTCAGGCGGTTGGCGAGCACGCAGCCGGCGGTCCCTCCGCCAACGATGACGTAGTCGAACTCCGTTTGCGTCACTGGACCGAATCGCGTTGCATGGTCACTGCATCACGGCCTCGGGCGGAACAAATTTGTAGCCCAGCGCCTCCGCCACCGGCCGGCACGTGATCTTGCCGAGTGCCACATTGAGTCCATTGCGCAGATGCGCATCTTCGACCAGCGCGCGCTTCCATCCTTTGTCGGCGAGCGCCAATGCGAATGGAAGCGTCGCGTTGTTGAGCGCGAACGTCGACGTGCGCGGCACGCCGCCCGGCATGTTGGCCACGCAGTAGTGAACCACGCCGTCGACGACGTACGTCGGGTCAGCATGTGTCGTCGCGTGCGAGGTCTCGAAGCAGCCGCCCTGGTCGATCGCCACGTCGACGACGACCGAACCCGGCTGCATTTTCCGGATCATTGCCGCCGACACCAGTTTCGGCGCCGATGCGCCGGGAATCAGCACGCCGCCCACCACGAGGTCTGCTCCGGTGACGTGATGTTCGACCGCCGCAACGGTCGAGAACTCGGTCTTGAGCGCCGATCCGAATTGCCGCCACAGCGCGCGCATCGCCTCGGGACTGCGATCGAGCACCGTGACATCGGCGCCTATGCCTACCGCGATCATCGCCGCGTGCGTGCCGACCACGCCGCCACCAAGGATCACGACCTTTCCCGGCGCCACGCCCGGCACGCCACCCAACAGGATGCCCTTGCCGCCGTGCGGCTTCTCCAGGAAATGCGCACCGGCCTGGACCGACATGCGGCCCGCCACCTCGGACATCGGCGCCAGCAAGGGTAGCCCACCGGTTGCCGCGGTGACGGTCTCGTAGGCGATGCAGATCGCCCCGCTGGCCACGAGGTCCTTCGTCTGTTCGGGGTCGGGTGCAAGATGGAGATACGTGAAGAGGATCTGCCCGGAACGCAGGCGCGCTCGCTCCTCCGCCTGCGGTTCCTTGACCTTGACGATCATGTCGGCGGACGCAAAAACCTCGTCGGCGGATGCCATGATCGTTGCGCCGGCATCGCGATATGCCGAGTCGTCCACGCCGATGCCCTGGCCCGCGTTGCGTTCCACCAAGACCTCGTGCCCGCGCGCGACGAGTTCGTGCACGGACGCCGGCGTGAGGCCGACGCGGTTTTCCAGCACCTTGATTTCCTTCGGCACGCC
>JAYTIR010000305.1:0-4306 GCA_043731765.1 Burkholderiales bacterium | reverse complement strand
GCCGAACGCTTTTCCTCGTCGCCGTCCTTGATGTCCGTGGGAATACCGCGACCGTTGTCCTGCACGCTGATTGAATTGTCGGCGTGGATGATGACCTTGATGTCATCGCACCAGCCGGCGAGCGCTTCGTCGATCGCGTTGTCGAGAACCTCGAACACCATGTGGTGCAGGCCGGTGCCATCGGACGTGTCGCCGATGTACATGCCGGGGCGCTTGCGCACGGCGTCCAGACCCTTCAGAACCTGGATGCTGGACGAATCGTAGTCGCCGCCATTGGCCTGGCCCGTGGGCTGCGGCTGCGGTAGTGGCTGAGGTTCTGGCAGGGGTTGCGCTGGTGTCATGCAGTTTTTCTTCCGTCATTGCGGAGAGGAGTTACTCCCCATCAAAACAACCACGCCGACGGGGAGCGTCGGCGCGCGGGGCAGGCCTGCAGCGCGGACACCCGCTTTAGTCAGATGCGCATGGGCATCACGACGTACTTGTAATCGTCGCGATCCGGCATCGTCACAAGCGCGCTGGAGTTCGCGTCGCCAAAGGCAAAGCGTACCTTGTCGACCGCGACGTATTGCAACGCATCGAGCAGGTACGTAATGTTGAAGCCGATGTCCAGAGGATCGCCCTTGTAGTCGATCTCGAGCTCTTCCTCGGCTTCCTCCTGCTCGCTGTTCGTGCAGATGATCTTCATCTGGTCCGTGCCAAGCACGACGCGTACGCCTCGGAATTTTTCGTTCGAAAGAATTGCCGCGCGCTGCAGCGCGGCGAGCGCCACGACGCGATCGAGTTCCACCATCTTGGTGTGGCCGACCGGAATGACGCGGTTGAAATCCGGGAACTTGCCGTCGACGACCTTCGACACCAACTCGACGTTGGCGAAGCGAAAGCGCACCTGGTTGGCGAGGATGTCCAGCGTGACCGGGTCTTCGCTGTCGGTGAGCAGCTTGCCCAGCTCGAGCACCGTCTTGCGCGGCAGGATCACTTCCTGGCGCCGTAGTTGGCTCACCCCATCGCCAGGCACCACGAGGCTGGCCCAGGACAGGCGATGGCCATCGGTGGCCACGGCCTGCAGCGTGCCTTTGTCGACGACCAGCAGCATGCCGTTCAGGTAATACCGGATGTCCTGCTGCGCCATCGCGAATTCGGCGAGCTTGAACAGCTTGCGCAGGTCGCGCTGCGGCAACGTCAACGTCTGCAGTTGCTCGGTGCCCAGGCTGATCCGCGGATAGTCGGCGGCCGGCAGTGTCTGCAGGTTGAAGCGCGAACGGCCCGCGCGCACCGTCATCTTGCTGCTGGTGACGTCGATGTTCAGCGTGGCGTCGTCGGGCAGCGCGCGGAGCAGGTCCTGGAGCTTGCGCGCACCCACGGTCGTGGCCTGGCCATCCTTGCCATCCAGCGTGCTGTGGGCGGTGATCTGCATCTCCAGATCGGTCGCGGTCACGTAGAGATGGCCTTCGCGCTGCTCGAGCAGCACGTTGGCGAGAATCGGCAGCGTGTGCCTGCGCTCGACGATTCCGGAAACGGCCTGCAATGGTTTCAGGAGCGCGTCGCGGGCGATCTGCTTTAGTTGCATTGTTTAACAGTAAGAACAGTTAATAGGAGGCAGGGCAATTTCGGTATGGACGGCAAAAACACATGTGGTTCAGGGAGTTTGCATGACCCAAACCCACGGGATAACTCCTGTCGCGCCGGTGGATCGATTGGGGATGAAAAAGATCCTTTGGAAAACGCCGCCCTCAGTTCACACTCAGTTCACTTTTCGTCCACAAGCCATTCGTCGCGAACCTTCGGAATTATACCCATAAAAACCGTGGTTTCATAGGGAAATCGTGCAAGAAGCGGATCCCTCGCGGTGCTCGGGATGACACGAAAAGGCGAGGTGTCAGCTGCGCAGGACCTGCAGCAGGAAGTTCACATCGTGGTTCATGTCGGGCAGGGATTCGCGGAGTTTGGCGACTTGGCGGCAGGCATGCAGAACCGTGGTGTGGTCGCGTCCGCCAAAGTTGCTGCCGATCTCGGGAAGGGACATCTGCGTGAGTTCCTTGGCCAGCGCCATCGCCACCTGCCGCGGCCGCGCCACGGCGCGCGAGCGCTTTTTGGAATGCATGTCGGACATGCGGATCTTGTAGTAATCGGCCACCGTTTTCTGGATGTTGTCGATCGAGATCTGGCGGTTCTGGATGGCGAGCAAGTCACGCAGCGCCTCCTTGGCCAGCGCCAGCGAAATCTCCTGGCCGTGGAAATTCGAGTAGGCGAGCACGCGTTTCAAGGCGCCTTCCAACTCGCGCACATTGGAGCGGATGTGCTTGGCGATGAAAAACGCCACCTGCTCGTCCATCCGCATGCCTGTCGAATGCGCCTTGGCAAGAAGTATGGCCACGCGCATTTCGAGTTCCGGCGGTTCGAGCGCGACCGTCAGTCCCCAGCCGAAACGCGAGATCAGCCGCTCCTCGATGCCGGCGATTTCCTTCGGGTAGGTGTCGCAGGTGATGACGACTTGCTTGTGCGCCTCGATCAGCGTGTTGAAGAGGTAGAAGAATTCTTCCTGTGTGCGGCTCTTGCCGCCGAAAAACTGGATGTCGTCGATAAGCAGAAGGTCGAGCGAGCGATAGTGGCGCTTGAATTCGTCGAACGCCTTGTGCTGGTAGGCACGAACCACGTCGGAGACATAGGTTTCGGCATGAATGTAGCGAATCTTGGCGGAAGGGTTTTGCGCGAGGATGTGGTTGCCGATCGCCTGCACCAGGTGCGTCTTGCCCAGACCCACCCCGCCGTACACAAACAGCGGGTTGTAGGACGTGGGATGATCGGCCACCTGCAGGCCGGCGGCCCGTGCCAGCTGGTTGGCCTTGCCCGCCACGAAGGACGCGAAATTGAACCCCGGATTGAGGCTGGTAGCGTCCAGTTTCCTGGGCGCGGCCAGCGTTCGCGGGGTGGCGGAGACGGCGACGGGAAGGGAAGCCCGTGTCGAGCTATCCACAGGGGCCGGCGGTGGGGTGAACGGTGGGACCGGCAGGCCGTCAGGACCGGGCTCCTGGCGCATCGCGGGGCTGGGCACGGCGTCCGCGACCGCAAACTCGATGGTGACCGGCGCGCCGGTCGCTTCGCGCGCCAACGCCTCGATCCGGTTGCTGAACCGGTCGCGAACCCATTGCAGGACAAAGCGATTGGGTGCAAGAAGTTTCAGTGTGCCACCCTCGTCGGCGCAGGAGAGCGGGCGAATCCACGTCGCGAACTGCTGCGGCGTCAGCTCGCGCTCGAAGGCGGAAAGACAGAGGGCCCAGGCGGGGGGTTGCAATTCGGCGTGCATGCTGCGTACAGGTCTTTGGAGACTCTTGGTGTGGGTCAGGGCGCCCCGGGCAATCGTGCCGCGCGTTCGGCGTGCATGATGCTTGAGGGTTGTGGATTGTATGCCGCGGCGTTCCAGTTATCCACAGGATTTCGCCTGTTGTAACTACGCCAAACGGCCCGCTTGGACCCGCCGCGCCCGCCGGCGAGAGTAATCGCTCGCACCCGCTCCGCGCAGGGGTAGGCTGCCCCGGCGGGCATTGACAGCGAGGGGCATAACGCGCTCTAATATAAGGCTTTACCAATGCATTTAGGTACCACCCTCAGGTACCACATTTCCGTCAAGGCGAAGCAATGAAACGCACCTACCAGCCCTCCAAGATCCGCCGCGCGCGCAAGCACGGCTTCCGCGCGCGCATGGCGTCGGTCGGCGGCCGCAAAGTGCTCTCGGCGCGTCGCGCCAAGGGCCGCAAGAACCTGACGGCTTGACCATCGGGCCTGGCGATCGCCCTGCCGAACCCTTCCACAGTACCCGACGCCCGGCTTCATGGCCGGGCGTTTCGTCTCACCGGCCCCGGCGCATTCGAGGCGGTGTTTAAGGTAGGGCGCCGCAGCGAAGGCCACCATGTGCAATTGGTTGCCGCCGCCGCCGCGCAGACACCGGGACGAATAGGCTATGTCATCGGACGCAAGACCCTCCCCCGTGCCGTCGATCGCAATCGCCTGCGCCGCCGCCTGCGCGAAGCCGTTCGCGCGCTGCGCCCGGCGCTGACGGCGTATGACGTGATCCTGCGCGTGAAAAAAGTCGGCAACCGCATGGAGCTCGATGCCGCAGTGAGCGAAGCGGCGGGCCTGTTGGCCGCGCTCGTGGCGCGCCCATGAAAGCGGTGCTGCTGACCGGTATCCGCGGGTACCAATACCTGCTGCGTCCCATGTTGGGTTCGAACTGCCGGTTCGCGCCCAGCTGCTCGGACTACGCGCGCGAAGCGCTCGAAAAACATGGGGCGCTGGCAGGCTCGTGGCT
>JAYTIR010000304.1:0-8676 GCA_043731765.1 Burkholderiales bacterium | reverse complement strand
CCGGGGTGATACCAGCGGTTTGCGACCGTGCCGTCAACCGGACTGCGGTTCGAATGGACATTGAAGACGTTCATGAACACGCTGATCTTGAGTGCGTCGCGCTCGAGGTACGGATCGCGCGTCCTCTCGACCAGGACGATACGGCCGTCGGCAGGTGACAGCACCGAATCGGGACCCTGCGGAATCGTGCGCGGAGGATCGCGGAAAAACTGCAGGATGAAGACGAAGAGGAGCCAGGCGACAAAGGCCAGGATGCTCATGCCCAGTCCGGTCAGCAGCGCGGCGACAACTGCAGCGATGGCCAGGAACGGCCATCCTTCGCGGGCGATGATCGGATGCGGATAGTCGTTGTTCATCCTACTTGATGGCGCCGTCGATGCGTTTGGCCTGCTCTGCCGCCTGCGCTTTGACCATCCCTTCGACACCGCGCGCCCGCTCAATGGCATTCAGCGGCGCGGGCGTGGCAATCGTGACATCCGGCGAAGTCTCGGTCACGCCCACTCCCGGTCCACGCACCCGCTTCTCGCCCTGCGAATCCTTTGGCAGCGTCTCCATACCGGACATCAGCCCGTACTGCTTCAACGCATCCTTGGACAGCCAGGCCACGATGACCAACGCAAACAGGATCACGATCATGCCGACCCACCCGCCTTGCCTGCCGATGCGCTGATCCATAGGCCCTTTTATTTCAATTCCTGGTCTGGTCCACCAGTTTATTCCTTTTGATCCACGGCATCATCGAGCGCAGTTTTTCGCCGACGACCTCGATCGAATGCTCCGAGGTGATGCGGCGGCGTGACAAGAGCGTCGGCGCGCCGGCGCGATTCTCGAGGATGAAGTCCCTGGCATATTCGCCGGTTTGAATGCGTTTCAGCATGTCGCGCATCGCCTGCTTCGTTTCCTGAGTGACGATCTTCGGGCCGCTGACGTATTCGCCATATTCGGCATTGTTCGAGATCGAGTAGTTCATATTCGCGATGCCGCCCTCATAGATCAGGTCGACGATCAGCTTCAGCTCGTGCAGGCATTCGAAGTAGGCCATCTCCGGCGCATATCCGGCCTCGACCAGCGTTTCATAGCCGGCCTTGATCAACTCGACCGTGCCGCCGCATAACACCGCCTGCTCGCCGAAAAGGTCGGTTTCCGTCTCTTCTCGAAAGTTGGTTTCAATGACGCCCGCGCGCGCGCCTCCGATGGCGGCGGCGTAGGACAGCGCCACGTCGCGTGCCTGTTTCGAGGCATCGTGATGCACGGCGATCAGCATCGGCACGCCACCGCCGGCAACATACGTCGATCGTACCGTGTGCCCCGGCGCTTTCGGCGCGATCATGACGACGTCGAGATCGGCGCGCGGCTTGACCTGGCCATAGTGAATGTTGAATCCGTGCGCGAACGCGAGCATCGCGCCTCGCTTGATGTTGGGCTCCACGTCGCTCGCGTACGTCGCCGCGATGCTCTCGTCCGGCATCAGCATCATGACGATGTCCGCGCTCCTGACCGCATCGGCGACTTCCGCGACTTTCAGTCCGGCCTTCTTCGCCTTGTCCCACGATGCGCCTCCTTTGCGCAGGCCCACCGTGACCTTGATGCCGGAATCGTTGAGGTTCTGCGCATGCGCGTGTCCCTGCGAGCCGTAGCCCACGATCGTGACTTTCTTGCCCTTGATGAGCGAAAGGTCAGCGTCCTTCTCGTAGTAAACCTTCATCATGTTCGTTCCTTTTGGTTCTGTCCGTTGTCCATAATGTTCAGACGCGAAGGATCCGCTCGCCGCGGCCGATTCCCGAGGCACCGGTGCGCACGGTCTCGAGGATCACGCCGGGCTCGATCGACTGGATGAACGCGTCGAGCTTGCTGCCCGTGCCGGTCAGTTCGATCGTGTAGCTCTTGTCGGTGACGTCGAGGATGCGGCCACGGAAGATGTCGGCGAGGCGCTTCATCTCCTCGCGGTCCTTGCCCGACGCGCGGACCTTGACCAGCATCAGTTCGCGCTCGATGTGATTGCCCTCGGTCAGGTCAACGACCTTCACCACCTCGACCAGCTTGTTCAGCTGCTTGGTGATCTGCTCGACGACATCCTCTGATCCGTTGGTGACGATGGTCATCCGCGACATCGTCGGGTCCTCGGTCGGCGCCACGGTGAGCGACTCGATGTTGTAACCCCGCGCCGAAAAAAGCCCGGAGATCCGCGACAACGCGCCCGCCTCGTTCTCGACGAGTATCGAAAGAATGTGTCTCATAGGAATTTCCAATGCCCCAAAGGGGTTTTGTTCGCGCCTTGGGACGGCCCGGCGGCGCTCACAATTCCTCCGCCAGGATCATTTCGCTCAATCCCTTCCCGGCCGCGATCATCGGGAACACGTTTTCGGTCTGATCGGTGATGAAATCCATGAATACCAGGCGGTCCTTGAGCTTGAACGCGTCCTTGAGCGCCCCCTCGACGTCACTTGGGCTTTCGATCTTCATGCCGACGTGCCCATAGGCTTCGGCCAACTTCACGAAGTCCGGCAAGGCGTCCATGTACGACTCCGCGTAGCGGTTGCCGTAGAAGAACTGCTGCCACTGCCGCACCATGCCCATGTAACGGTTATTGAGGTTCACGACCTTGATCGGCAGATGGTATTGCTTGCACGTGGACAATTCCTGGATGCACATCTGGATTGACGCCTCGCCCGTCACGCACGCAACCGTCGCGCCAGGATTGACGAGCTGCACGCCCATCGCCGCGGGCAAACCGAAGCCCATCGTGCCCAGCCCGCCGGAATTGATCCAGCGCCGCGGCTTGTCGAACTTGTAGTACTGCGCGGCCCACATCTGGTGCTGGCCGACGTCGGAGGTGATGAACGCATCGCCCTTGGTGAGTTCGTAGAGCTTCTGGATGACGAACTGCGGCTTGATGAGGGCACTCTTGCTGTCGTATTTCAGGCAATCCTTGCGCTGCCATTCCTTGATGTCCGCCCACCACGCCTTCAACGCTACGGGATCGGGCCGTTGCGGCGAGGACTCGATGAGCTTCAGCATCTCGTCCAGGACGTCGGCCACGTAGCCGACGATCGGAACGTCAACCTTGACGCGTTTTGAAATCGACGACGGGTCGATGTCGATGTGGATGATCTTGCGATCGCTGCGGAAGAAATGCGCCGGATTGCCGATCACCCGGTCGTCGAAGCGCGCGCCTATCGCAATCAGCACGTCGCAATTCTGCATTGCCATGTTCGATTCATACGTGCCGTGCATGCCCAGCATGCCGGTGAACTGCGGGTCGGTCCCCGGAAAAGAACCCAATCCCATGAGCGTGTTCGTGCACGGGAAGCCCAGCAGCCGCACCAGTCGCGTCAGCTGCGGTGACGCATTGTTGAGGATCACGCCCCCACCCGCATAAACCATCGGCCGCTTGGCGTCGAGCAGCAGCTGGACCGCTTTCTTGATCTGCCCCGCGTGGCCCTTGGTCACGGGGTTGTAGGAACGCAGCGAAACCGTCTTCGGATAGTTGAACTCGGTCTTCGCCTGCGTCACGTCCTTGGGGATGTCGACCAGCACCGGCCCGGGCCGGCCCGAGGCGGCCAGGTAGAACGCCTTCTTGATCGTGATCGCCAGGTCGGCCACGTCCTTGACCAGGTAGTTGTGTTTGACGCAGGGCCGCGTGATGCCGACCGTGTCGCATTCCTGGAACGCATCCAGCCCGATGGCATGCGTCGGCACCTGGCCGGTGAGAACGACCATGGGGATCGAGTCCATGTACGCAGTCGCGATGCCGGTGACCGCGTTGGTCACACCCGGCCCCGACGTGACCAGCGCCACGCCCGTTTTATGCGACGAGCGCGAGTAACCGTCCGCCGCGTGGACCGCGCCCTGTTCGTGGCGCACCAGCACGTGCTTGACGGTTTCCTGCTTGAACAACTCGTCGTAAATATTGAGGACCGCGCCGCCCGGATACCCGAAGACGTAATCGACGCCTTCTTCCTGGAGGCAGCGGATGACGATTTCCGCACCCGTAAGTTGCATGGCTTTGCCCTGAATAAATGAGTCTCGCCCCGGCGCACCGCACGTGCGGGTACCGGGATATGCCTGCATTGCCTGGCGCACAAGGGATGGCGTGCGCTAACCTTAGCTTCGGTCGGGTAAAAAGCCGCGATTCGGAAACACCGGCCGCATTCCAGGGGAATCTCCTCGAAACTTGTGGCTTCGACGGAGGGAACGCGAACAGCTGTTTTATTGCAGTACAGCATCCGAATCTCGCGATCCGGAATCAGGACATTAGCGGGAAATCCCCGCTTCGGTCAAGCCGGTGTGCTGTACCGCAACATGGATGACGGTAGTTTTCTTAAGGGCGCACTCAGCTTTGACCCTATAATCTTCTCCTTTTGCCCTTCGGACTGCCCAAACTGGCATCGCAACAGGAAATTTCGAGTTTTCTAGCGGGAGTCGAGCGCCGCGCCTTCAAGCAGGCGATGTTTGCCGTCCGCGACGAGGACGCGGCGCTCGACGTCGTGCAGGACGCGATGCTCAAGCTGACCGAGAAATACGCCGTCAAGCCGGCGGGTGAACTGCCGATGCTGTTCCAGCGCATCCTGCAGAACACCATCCACGACCATTTCCGGCGCCAGAAAGTACGCAATACGTGGACGACGCTGCTCTCGGCATTCGGGAAAGGTGACGAGAAAGACGACGATTACGACGTTTTGGAAACTTTATCCGCAAAATCGGATTCCAATGCGACGGTCGATCCCGCGAAACAGTTCGAACAAGGTCAGATTGTCGGAATGATCGAACAGGCGCTGATGCGCCTTCCGGCGCGTCAACGCGAAGCCTTCCTTTTGCGTTATTGGGAGGAACTGGACGTGGCGGAAGCCGCAGCCGCGATGGGTTGTTCCGAAGGAAGCGTGAAGACCCACTGCTCCCGTGCTGTCCATGCCCTGGCCGGAATGCTCAAGGCCAAGGGGTTAACGTTATGACCAACCACGACGACAATTTCGCCAAACAATTAACGGGTTACCTGAACCACGGGACCGCGGAACTCAAGGCCGGCACGGCCTACCGTCTGCAAAAGGCGCGTGAAGCTGCGCTCGTACGGCTGGCGGAGCCCAAGGGAATCCGTGCGTCCGAAACGCGTTTGGCGCACGCCCTTGCGGGCACCGGCGGTTCAGGGTCTGCCGGTGGAAAGAGCCTCTGGACCAGCGCGCGCCTCTGGCTGGGAATCGCCATTATCGTAGCGGCCGGATTCGGGTACCAGCAATGGCAGGTCTATCAGCAAGTGAACGAGATCGAAGAACTGGACGCCCAGATCCTGTCTTCGGACCTGCCCTTCGACGCGTACCTGGACCAGGGATTCCGGAATTGGCTGGCTCACGACAAGAACTGACTGCGGCACGACAAATATTGACGGCCGCGCTGGGGTTCGCCCTGATGCTCGCCGCGGTCGCAACGATCGTCCCCAACATTGCGCACGCCCAGATCACGATGCGATCGCCTTCGTGGTCTCAGTTGACGCCGCAGGAACAGAAGGCATTGGCGCCGCTTGCGCCGGATTGGGACAAACTCGACGCGCAGCGGAAGCAGAAATGGCGCGGCTTGGCCCAGCGCTACCCCAAGATGGCCCCGGACGAGCAGCAACGTGTCCAGCAACAGATGCACTCGTGGGCGAAGCTTTCGCCCCAGGAGCGGCAAGTCGCGCGCGAGCAATACAAGTCCATCAAGCAATTGCCGCCGGAAAAGAAAGCGGAAGTGCGGGAACGCTGGCAGGAATACCAGAGCCTGCCGCCTGAGACCAGGCGCGAACTCGCCACGCGCCCGGCGGCGCCAGCCGGCCGCGCGCCCGCGGCGGCTCCCTCGGTCAACACGCAGCCCACCGTGCCGCAGTCCAAACCGGCTCCCGCAGCACCTGTCGCCCGGCCTTGACGGGTTGACCCGTCGCCCGGCCTTTTACCTCCCAATATTGACCGAAACCGCGCACGCTGCGTCGGCCCGGTTGCCGCGTTCCGGACTTCTGCCACGCCTGGGCGCAGCGATGTATGAAGCCCTTTTGCTCACGGCTATCTTGTTCATCACCGGCTTCCTTATGCTGCCGTTGGTGTCGCCGGGATATGCGGCCAACGCGACCCAATTGACGGTGCCGCCGGTACCCGCCCGGGTCGCACTGTTCTGCCTATTGTTTTCGGTCTCCGCGATGTATTTCGTCTGGAGCTGGACGGGCGGGCGCCGCACGCTGCCGATGAAGACATGGCGAATGCGCATCGTCAGGGCCGACGGCGGGCCCCCTACGGCCAAGACCGCGCTGCTGCGCTATCTCGCGTCCTGGATCGGGCCCGCGCTTGCGCTCATTGGCTACGCGATCCTGCGCGACACCGGACTTGGAGGGCTCGCGCTGGGGTTGCTGGCGATCAATTTCCTGTGGGCGCGGGTCGACCTGGACCGCCAGTTCCTCCATGACCGGATCGCCGGGACGCGGATCGTCAATGACGGTTGACACGGTCAGCCACCGGTCGCGTGATAAACATCCGGACGATTGATTTCCATGAAGCGGTCGGGCCGCGCGAGCGGCGTGAATCCGCTGCGCGCATAGATCGCGTGCGCGTCGCGCGTGACCAGCAGGATTCGGCGCAGGCCCGAAAGGGCGGGATGCATCAGCGCTTCCGCGACGAGCCACGTCGCCAGTCCGGCGCCGCGAAAGTCGGGCAACACGAACACGTCGGAAAAGTAGGCAAACGTGGCGCCATCGGTCACCACGCGCGCGAAGCCGACTTGGCGGCTGATTTTGCCAACTGAGCGATACAGCCCGAAATTGAGCGACCCGTCGAGTGCCCGCTCGACCGTTTCGCGTGGAATACCCGGCGACCAGTAGCTTTCGGTGAGGAACTGGTGGATGACCGCGACGTCGAGGCGGTCGCGCGATGTCGTGATTTCGTCGGAACCACGCCGAACCGAGAACGGAACGTCGAGCGCTGCGGTCGGCATGGGCGGTGCGATTATTATTTCGCCTTCGCGGCCAGGTAACGCGCCACACCGTCGACGATTTCCTTTTTCGCCTCCTCGGGGCCGACCCAGCCCGCCAGCTTCACCCACTTGCCGGGTTCCAGGTCCTTGTAGTGCTCGAAGAAGTGGGCAATCTGTGCGGTGGTGATATCCGGCAGGTCGCGCGGCGACTGCACCTTGCGGTACAACGACGACAGCCTGTCGATGGGAACCGCGAGGATCTTGGCATCGCCACCCGCCTCGTCATCCATCTTGAGCATGCCGATCGGCCGGCAGCGGACCACCACGCCGGTGATGATGGGCACCGGGGAGAGAACGAGCACGTCGCACGGGTCGCCGTCGTCTGACAACGTGCACGGAACGTAACCGTAGTTGCACGGGTAGTGCATCGCCGTTGACATGAAACGGTCGACGAAAACGGTGCCCGTTTCCTTGTCGACCTCGTACTTGACCGGGTCCCCGTGCATCGGGATTTCGATCACGACGTTGCAGTCGTTCGGAACGTCCTTACCGGCGGGGACGCGATCAAAGCTCATTTCGGGACCTTGGCGGAATGCTATCGCGGAAAAAATCACGATATCATAGCTGCGCCGCCCATCTCCATTGCGCTCCATTCTCCCATGCGACTCCCAACCCTCATGCTGGTTGCGTCCGCGCTCATGGCAACCGCAACCGCACAGGCGCAGGATCGTCTGGAGGCCGCGCCGCTGGTCGCGCCGTTCTCGTTGGCCAAGCCCGGCGGGCCGCTCCCGCGCGGATGGGTTCCATTCATCCTCGGCACCAGCAAACGCCTCACGGACTACACGCTGGTCGATGACCAGGGGCGCGTGGTATTGCATGCCAAGGCCGAGGGCGCGGCCAGCGCACTCTCCTTCGCAGTCAATTTCGACATTCGCGCAGCGCCCTTGGTCGAATGGCGCTGGAAGGTCGCCAACCTCATCGAAAGTGCCGACAACAGTGTTTCGTCCAGGGAGGACTCGCCCGCAAGGGTGGTCCTCGGCTTCGACGGCGACCGGTCCAGGTTCAGCATTCTCGAGCGCTCATCGTCAGCGTTGGCGAAAAACGTCACCGGCCGCGAACTGCCCTTCGCGGAAATCATCTACATCTGGTCGAACAAGGCGCCCGCAGGCACCATCATCCCGAATCCGCACACACGGCGGATACAGATGATCGTCGCGTCCACCGGCGCCGCCGGCGTCGGGAAGTGGCAGACGCTCTCGCGCAACGTGCTCGAAGATTTCCGGCGCGCGTTTGGCGAAGAACCGGGGATGCTCACTGACGTCGGTGTGCTCACCGACACCGACAACACCGGTGGCGCCGCCGAAGCATGGTACGGCGACATCCGGTTCCTGCCCGCGCAATAGGGCGACCGATGCTCTACACGCTGGGCGAACATCGCGTCGAATTGCGCGGTGGCCACCACTTCGTGGCGCCCGACGCAACGATCATCGGCCGCGTCATTCTCGAACACGAAGCCTCGATCTGGTTCAAGACCGTGATTCGCGGCGACAATGATCCAATTGTCATCGGCGCGGGCTCGAACATCCAGGATGGCTCGGTGCTGCACACGGACGACGGCGTCCCGCTGACTGTCGGGCCCGCCGTCACGGTCGGACACCAGGTGATGCTGCACGGCTGCACGATCGGCGAAGGGTCGCTCATCGGCATCAAGGCGGTCGTTCTCAACCACGCCGTCGTGGGGCGCGA
>JAYTIR010000303.1:0-4449 GCA_043731765.1 Burkholderiales bacterium | reverse complement strand
AAAATCAGCTGGCCGACGTAGGGGTCGGTCATGATCTTGAATGCGAGGCCCGCGAACGGCTCGTCGTCGGCGGCGCGGCGCTCGCCCATCTTGCCGTTCTCGAGCTCGCCCTTCACCGGCGGAATGTCCGTCGGCGCCGGCATGTAATCGATCACCGCGTCGAGCATCGCCTGGACGCCCTTGTTCTTGAACGCAGAGCCGCACATCATCGGCACGATCTCGCTCGCGATCGTGCGCTGGCGCAAGCCCGCCTTGATCTCCTCGGGAGTCATGTCACCCGTCTCGAGGTACTTGTTCATCAGCTCTTCGTTCGCTTCGGCAGCGCTCTCGAGCATCTTCTCGCGCCATTCCTTCGCAGTGGCTTCGAGCTCGGCCGGGATCGGGCGCATGTCGTACTTCATCCCCTGCGACTTCTCGTCCCAGTAAATGGCCTGCATGCGAACGAGGTCGACCACGCCTTCGAATTTTTCCTCGGCGCCAATCGGAATCTGGATAGGCACCGGGTTGGCCTTCAGGCGCGACTTCATCTGGTCGTAGACCTTGAAGAAGTTGGCACCCTGACGGTCCATCTTGTTGACGAACGCCAACCGCGGCACCTTGTACTTGTTGGCCTGCCGCCACACGGTTTCCGACTGCGGCTGGACGCCGCCGACTGCGCAATAAACCATGCACGCGCCGTCGAGCACGCGCATCGACCGTTCGACTTCGATCGTGAAGTCGACGTGGCCGGGGGTGTCGATGATGTTGATCCGGTGTTCGGGGAAGTTCTTGTCCATCCCCTTCCAGAAACACGTCGTCGCCGCGGACGTTATGGTGATGCCGCGCTCGCGTTCCTGCTCCATCCAGTCCATGACCGTGGCGCCGTCGTGCACTTCGCCGATCTTGTGCGAGACGCCGGTATAGAAAAGGATGCGTTCGGTGGTCGTGGTCTTGCCTGCGTCAATGTGCGCACTGATGCCGATGTTCCGGTAACGATCAATTGGGGTAATTCGCGGCATAAACTGCAAAACCTACGAAAAACATTGGAGAAGCATTTATTCCCGAGACACGCGCAAAACCAAAAACCATGCGCGTCTCGACTCTTAGAATCTAAAATGCGAGAAGGCCTTGTTCGCCTCCGCCATGCGGTGCACTTCCTCGCGCTTCTTCACCGCGCCGCCACGCCCTTCCGAGGCCTCCATGAGTTCCGCCGCGAGGCGCTGCCCCATGGACTTCTCGCCGCGCTTGCGCGCCGCTTCGCGTAACCAGCGCATCGCGAGCGCCGTGCGCCGCACCGGCCGGACTTCGACCGGCACCTGGAAGTTGGCGCCGCCCACGCGGCGGCTTTTCACTTCGACCATCGGGCGCGAATTCGACAGCGCCTGGGTGAAGACTTCCAGCGGGTCCTTGCCGCCCTTCTTGGCGATCGACTCGAATGCGCCATAAATGATCCGTTCGGCGACCGACTTCTTGCCGCTGTCCATCAACACGTTGATGAATTTGGCGACTTCGGTGCTGGCGAACTTCGGATCCGGAAGGATCTCGCGCTTGGGTATTTCGCGACGTCTTGGCATGGTCTTGTTCTTCCAGTTTCGAAAACCGCGATCACGCGGCCTTGGGTCTCTTGGCGCCGTATTTCGAACGGGCCTGTTTGCGATCCTTGACGCCGGCGGTGTCGAGCGCGCCGCGCACCATGTGGTAGCGTACGCCCGGCAAATCCTTCACGCGGCCGCCGCGGATCAGCACCACCGAGTGCTCCTGCAGGTTGTGGCCTTCGCCGCCGATGTAGCTGATGACCTCGAAGCCGTTAGTCAGGCGCACCTTGGCGACCTTCCGCAAAGCCGAGTTCGGCTTCTTCGGCGTCGTCGTGTACACGCGCGTGCACACGCCGCGCTTTTGCGGGCTGTTCTGCAGCGCCGGCACCTTGCTTTTCGACACGGGGGCTTTGCGGCCCTTACGCACGAGCTGATTGATCGTTGGCATCTAAATTTTCCGTTTCGTGCGGTTCCAAGCCGTTTCCAGCAAGGCACCGCGGGGCTTAACGCTCGGCTACGAAATTCAGCCGGCTTCCCGAAACTGCGACTTGTAACCACCGGTTGAATTCACGAATTCGCTAATTCACGAATTCATTTCAAATCCACTCCGGTCCAGCACAATTCGGTCTGCAACAAATCAAAGTGGCCCAGGCACGCACCGGCATCGAACTGCCGGCACAATGCACGGACCACTTATTCGCGCCTCGGTCGCTCATTTGGCCAACAGCATTTTGCTTGCTCTTCCGTGCTGCGACCGGGTACGCGCACCCCCTTGGCCGCACTCAGCTTTGTTCACTGGGCTGCAATGGGGGCGAAAAGACCGCGATTATAGGCGCCAAAGGCCTTTTGGGTCAATACCCTGCTGCGGTGCAAAACGTGGCGCCGGACGGTGCCGCGGCCCATTCGAGGCCAAACCTCCACAAAACAACGGGCCGGCACGAACGCCGACCCGTCTTGCCAACCCGCATTGCAAACCCTGTGCCGCGGCGGCGCCTTATGCAGCGTCGGCCGAAACCTCCGTTGCCGCAGCTGCGGCCTCCTCCGCGGTCACAAAGGCGGCGGCCGCCGCTTCCGGTCCCATCATCTTTAGGCGCTTGCGCGCCGTGTGGTACGCGAGGCCCGTGCCCGCCGGGATCAGACGGCCGACGATGACGTTTTCCTTCAAACCGCGCAGGTCGTCCCGCTTGCCCATGATCGCGGCCTCGGTGAGGACGCGCGTGGTTTCCTGGAACGAAGCCGCGGAAATGAACGAATCCGTCGACAACGACGCCTTGGTGATGCCCAGCAGGAGATGGTGGTACTGCGCCGGCTCCTTGCCGTCCTTCACCGCCTTGTCGTTTTCGTCGAACAGCTCCGAACGCTCGACGCCTTCCTCGCGGATGAAGCGCGTGTCGCCCGGCTCGGTGATGATCACGCGCCGCAGCATCTGGCGCACGATCACCTCGATGTGCTTGTCGTTGATCTTCACGCCCTGCAGCCGGTAGACGTCCTGGACCTCGTCGGTAATGTAGCGCGCGAGCGCTTCCACCCCCAGCAAACGCAGGATATCGTGCGGATCGGCCGGCCCGTCGACGATGGTCTCGCCCTTGTTCACCACCTGCCCGTCGTGCACGGTGACGTGCTTGTCCTTGGTGATCAGGAACTCGTGCGCGACACCGTCCATGTCGGTGATGACCAGGCGCTGCTTGCCCTTGGTGTCCTTGCCGAACGACGCCGTGCCGGTGACTTCCGCCAGCATGCCCGCATCCTTCGGCGAGCGCGCTTCGAAGAGTTCCGCGACGCGCGGCAGGCCGCCCGTGATGTCGCGGGTCTTCGAGGTTTCCTGCGGAATACGTGCGAGCACTTCGCCCACCGCGACCTGCTGCCCATCCTTCACCGTGATGATGGAGCCCAACTGGAAGGTGATATTGACCGGCAGATCCGAGCCCGCAACCGACGTTCCGGCGAGCTTGATCTCCTCGCCCTTTTCGTCGAGAAGCTTTACCTGTGGCCGTACGCCCTTGGCCGTCGTCGTCGCCCTGCGCTTCGGATCGATGACGACGAGTGTGGACAGGCCGGTGACATCGTCGACCTGCTTCGCGACGGTGACGCCTTCCTCGACGTGCTCGAACTTCACCCGGCCGGCATACTCCGTGATGATCGGGCGCGCGGTCGCATCCCACATGGCGAGCACCTTGCCCGCTTTGACGACGTCGCCATCCTTCGCCTGCAGCGTGGCGCCGTACGGCACCTTGTGGCGCTCGCGCTCGCGGCCGTTGTCGTCGTGGATCAGCACTTCACCCGAACGCGCGATGACGACCAGGTCGCCCTTGCCGCTCGTGACGTAGCGCATCAGCGCTGAGAATCGCACGGTGCCCGCAGATTTTGACTCGATCTGCGATATCGCCGCCGTACGCGATGCCGCGCCGCCGATGTGGAACGTCCGCATGGTGAGCTGCGTGCCCGGCTCGCCGATCGACTGCGCGGCGATCACGCCGACCGCTTCGCCGACGTTCACGAGGTGCCCGCGGCCCAGGTCGCGGCCATAGCACGTCGCACACAGCCCATGACGCGTGTCGCAGGTGAGCGGCGTGCGCACCTTGACCTCGTCGATGCCCAGCGCTTCGATCTGGTCGACCTCATCCTCGCCCAGCAGCGTGCCCGGGTAGAACAACGTCGCCTGCGTTTCCGGATGGATCACGTCCGCGGCCACCGAACGGCCGAGGATGCGATCGCGCAACGGCTCGATCACTTCGCCGCCTTCGACCAGCGCCTTCATCGCGACACCGTTGCTGGTGCCGCAATCGTCTTCCGTGACCACGAGATCCTGGGTCACGTCGACCAGGCGGCGGGTCAGGTAACCCGAGTTGGCCGTCTTCAACGCCGTATCCGCAAGGCCTTTGCGCGCACCGTGGGTGGAGATGAAGTACTGCAGCACGTTCAGGCCTTCGCGGAA
>JAYTIR010000302.1:0-1713 GCA_043731765.1 Burkholderiales bacterium | reverse complement strand
GTGCCTTTCAGCGCCTTGGTATCCACTTCGATCCACTCCGGGAAGCCGCGACCTTCCGCAGCGGCCACGGCGCCCTTGATGCGCAACTGGGCCTTCGCGCCCTCAACGACTTCGACGGCGTCGCCCGGACGGACCTGATAAGACGGAATATTGACTCGCTTGCCATTCACCAAAATGGCGTTGTGGCGCACGACCTGGCGCGCCTCGGTCCGCGACGAACCGAAACCCATGCGATAGGCGACGGTGTCGAGCCGGCATTCGAGCATCTGCAGCAAAGCCTCGCCAGTGACTTCCTTCGCCCGGGCGGCAAGCTTGTAGGTGTTGCGAAACTGACGTTCCAGCATTCCGTAAATGCGACGGATCTTCTGCTTTTCGCGCAATTGCGTTCCGTAGTCGGAACGGCGCAGGTTCTTCTGGCCATGCTGGCCTGGCGCGTACGCGCGACGCTCGATCGAGCACTTGTCGCCGAAACATTTCTCGCCTTTGAGGAACAGCTTTTCGCCTTCACGGCGGCACTGGCGGCACTTCGGGTCTAGGTTCCTTGCCACAGCATGTCTCCTTGGGATCAGATACGGCGCTTCTTGGGCGGGCGGCAACCGTTATGCGGAACCGGCGTGACATCCGAGATGCTGGTGATCTTGAACCCGACCGCGTTCAAAGCGCGAACCGCGGATTCGCGGCCCGGGCCGGGGCCCTTGATTCGCACTTCCAGATTCTTTACGCCGCACTCCTGCGCGGCACGGCCGGCCTGCTCCGCCGCAATCTGGGCAGCGAATGGAGTCGATTTGCGCGATCCTTTGAACCCCGCTGCGCCGGAGGTTGCCCAGGACAGCGCATTTCCCTGGCGATCCGTGATGGTAATGATGGTGTTGTTGAAGGACGCGTGAACATGGGCAATGCCCTCGGCCACGTTCTTCTTGACCTTCTTGCGCACCCTTGCTGCTGGGGTAGTTGCCTTTGCCATGTCAGAAAATCCTTGAGCTTGATTCGTTTACTTTGCCGGTGCCGGAGTCGCGCCGCCGCTACGCTGGATCGCCTTGCGCGGTCCCTTGCGGGTACGCGCATTGGTGCGGGTGCGCTGACCGCGCGCCGGCAATCCGCGGCGATGGCGTGTGCCGCGGTAGCAGCCCAGGTCCATCAGGCGTTTGATGTTCATTGTCACTTCACGACGCAGGTCGCCCTCGACAGTGAACTTCGCGACCTGTTCGCGCAGCTTCTCCATGTCGTTGTCGGACAGATCCTTCATCTTGGTCGAGCCAACGATCCCGGCAGCGGCGCAAATGGCGCGCGAGCGGGCGCGGCCGATACCGTAGATCGAGGTCAGCGCGATTACCGCATGCTGATGGTTCGGGATGTTTACACCGGCGATACGAGCCATAAGTCGTCCTGCGTCCTGTTATAAGTACGTTAGCGCCAGGGTTAACCCTGGCGTTGCTTGTGGCGTGGTTCCGTGCAGATCACGCGCACAACGCGGTTGCGCCGGACGATCTTGCAGTTCCGGCACATCTTCTTGACCGATGCTTGTACTCTCATTTCTGCTCCCTCAGCCGCCATTCGGCGAACCGTTATCCAAACCTATTTGGCGCGAAATACGATGCGCGCGCGTGTCAAATCGTAAGGCGTCAAATCCACCGTCACTTTGTCGCCCGGCAGAATCCTGATGTAGTGCATCCGCATCTTTCCGGAAATGTGTCCCAGCACCACATGGCCGTT
>JAYTIR010000301.1:0-1514 GCA_043731765.1 Burkholderiales bacterium | reverse complement strand
CGGGTCGAGGTGCGCGAGTCCAAAGGCCTTCATGCCGGGTGAATCGACGATCCACGTGTCCGCGGAAAGCGCGGGCAGCGGATAAAGTGTCGTTGCCGTCGTCGTGTGGCGCCCGGTCGCCAGCGCCGTCGAGACCTCGCTCACCCGAATCGCTGCAGTGGGTATCAGCGCATTCACGATGGTCGACTTGCCCATCCCCGATTGGCCGACCAGGACGGTGTGGTGCCCGGCCAGCCAAGATGCGACCGCCGTTGCATCGCGCACGGCGGACAACTCGACCACCGGATAGCCGAGTGCGGCGAACGGTGCCAGGCGTGCGAGCAGCGAGGAAAAATCCGGCAGGTCCGATTTGTTGGCGGCGAGCACGAAGCGGCAGCCCTGCGCTTCGGCCGCGATCATCCAGCGGTTGATGAGTTCCTCGTCCAATCCCAGCCCCGGCGCCACGACGCCGACAATCTGCGTGACGTTCGCCGCGATCAGCTTTTCGCGAAAGGCGTCGGAACGGTAGAGGAGACTCGTGCGCGGCGCGACGGATTCGATGGCGCCACCGCCCGCCATGCGCACAACGACGACGTGATCGCCGCACGCGATGTGCAGCGAGCGCCCCTTCTGCACGCACTCCAGTGTTTCGCCGTGCGGCAACGTCACCGCGTAATGCCGGCGATAGGTGGCGACCACCAGGCCTTCGAGTGTGTCTGCTGAAGGGGTGTTGCCGCGTACGGGCGTCAAGCGAACAGGCGTTCCGCTTTGGCCGCGCAGATGACGTCGTTCAGCGTGACGCCGCCAGCGCTGTGCGTGGACAACGCGACCACGCAGCGGTTGTAGTGAACCTGCAGGTCCGGATGGTGGTCCTCGTGGTGCGCGATCCATGCCAGCGCATTCACGAAGGCGATGGTCTCGTGGTAGTTGGCGAACAGGAAGACCTTTTCGATCCGGCCATCGTTGAAAATCCAGCCGGGAAGCGTCGCGACGTGCGCGGCGAGTTCATCCGTGCCCAAGCCGGGCGCGCCATCGCGGCAATGCATCGACGCCAGCGCAAGCAGCCGGGTATCGGGCGCGGATCCGGAGGGCTTCATGCGGCCAACACGGCAGGTGCGCCGCCCGCGAGAGACTCGATGTGCGCGATCCGGACCGCCGCCGGCGGATGTGAGTCGTAGAACGCCGAATGCAGCGGGTCCGGTGTCAGCGTGGCCGCATTGTCCTCGTACAGCTTGACCAGCGCCTGCGTCAGCGCGCGTGCATCGGCGTTGCGTGTCGCATAGGCATCGGCCTCGAACTCGTGTTTGCGTGAATAGAGCGAACCGAGCGGTTCGAGCACGAACGTGAACACTGGCAGCGCGAGGAGGAACAGTTCGAGCGCCACGCCGGGCCGCGCCATGCTCACCGCGAGCAGCGCATCGGGAACACCCAGCCCTGCGTAAAACCACGGTTCGCGGGCGAACCACGCGAGCAACGCGAGGACGATGAGCGACATGGCGGCTGACCAGACGACGCGCTTGGCGACGTGCTTCAAC
>JAYTIR010000300.1:0-3656 GCA_043731765.1 Burkholderiales bacterium | reverse complement strand
GCTCGCGCGACGGGAAGGCACCGACCTTTTCCTGAAGAGCGCGCGTCGTTCACTCGACTCCAAGTGCAAGCTGGAAGCCAAGCCCGGCCAGCACGGCGTGAAATCGGGCATGCGCATGTCGGACTACGGCAACCAGTTGCGCGAAAAGCAGAAGCTGCGCCGGATGTACGGCCTGATGGAGCGCCAGTTCCGCCGTTACTTCGCGGAAGCCTCGCGCCGCAAGGGTTCGACCGGCACCAACCTGCTCCAGTTGCTCGAGTCGCGGCTGGACAACGTCGTCTACCGGATGGGCTTCGGCTCGACCCGGGCGGAAGCGCGCCAGCTGGTGACGCACTGCTCGATCCTGGTCAACGGCAAGCATCTCAACGTTCCGTCGGCCGTGCTCAAGGCGGGCGACGTGGTCACGGTGACGGAAAAATCCAAAGCGCAACTGCGCATCACGGACTCGCTGCAGCTGGCTGAAAAGGTAGGCTTCCCCTTGTGGGTCGAAGTCGATCCGAAAAAGATGGCGGGCACGTTCAAGGGTGCACCGGACCGTTCGGAATTCGGCCAGGACATCAACGAAAGCCTGGTGGTCGAGCTGTATTCAAAGTGAGTTCGAAGTGAGCCGTCGGTTGCCGATGAATCCGCGACCGACGCTTTGTTTTTCTGGGTTCAGTAACCCATAAAGGTTCCGCATGCAGAGCAATATCCTGTTGAAGCCGCGCATCATCGACGTGCAATCGACGTCGCCGTTCCACGCCAAGGTCGTGATGGAGCCGTTCGAGCGCGGGTATGGTCACACGCTGGGCAATGCGCTTCGCCGCGTGCTGCTCTCGTCGATGCCCGGCTACGCCCCCACCGAAGTCAAGATTTCGGGCGTGCTGCACGAGTATTCCGCCCTCGACGGAGTGCAGGAGGACGTCGTCGACGTCCTGCTCAACCTGAAGGGCGTGGTGCTGAAGCTGCACAACCGCGACCACGTCATGCTGAAGCTCCAGAAATCGGGCGAAGGCGTGGTGACGGCCGCGGACATCGAGCCCAACCACGACGTCGAGATCATCAATCCCGAACATGTGATCGCCCACCTCACGGCCGGCGGCAAGCTCGAGATGGAGATCCGTGTCGAAAAAGGCCGCGGCTACCAGCCGGCGACCGCGCGCGCCAAGCCGGAAGGCGGCCGCACGATCGGCGCCATCCTGCTCGACGCCTCGTTTTCGCCGGTGCGTCGCGTGAGCTACGCGGTCGAATCGGCGCGCGTCGAACAGCGTACCGACCTGGACAAGCTCGTACTCGACATCGAGACCAATGGCGTCGTCGAGCCGGAGCAGGCGGTGCGTTTCGCCGCATCCGTGCTGGTCGAGCAGCTGTCGGTGTTCGCGGATCTCAAGGGCACGGACGTGCCGGCCACCGAGCGCAGCTCGCCGCAGGTCGACCCGATCCTGCTGCGTCCGGTCGACGATCTGGAACTGACGGTGCGTTCGGCCAATTGCCTCAAGGCCGAGAACATCTATTACATCGGCGACTTGATCCAGCGTACGGAAACGGAACTGCTGAAGACGCCGAACCTCGGCCGCAAGTCGCTGAACGAGATCAAGGAAGTGCTGGCATCGCGCGGCCTCTCCTTGGGTATGAAATTGGAAAATTGGCCTCCTGCAGGATTGGACCGGCCGTAACGTCATAATCAAAAACCAAGAATCGAGCGCGGTGCGAAGCCGCGCCAATCGTTTGAAGGAATTGTCATGAGACACCGCCACGGATTGCGGAAGTTGAATCGAACCAGCAGCCATCGCCTCGCGATGCTGCGCAACATGACCAATTCGCTCTTCCTGCACGAGGCCATCAAGACCACGTTGCCGAAAGCGAAGGAACTGCGCCGCGTTGCGGAGCCGCTCCTCACGTTGGCCAAGACGCCCACGGTGGCCAATCGCCGCCTTGCGTTCGATCGCCTGCGCGATCGCGATATCGTGACCAAGCTCTTCAACGAGCTGGGTCCGCGATACCAGGCGCGCCCGGGCGGCTATCTGCGCATCCTGAAGTTCGGCTTCCGGCAGGGCGATGCCGCGCCGATGGCGTTGGTCGAGCTGATGGACCGTCCCAATGCCGAAGCCGCACCGGAAGGCACCAAAGCGAAGTAACCCTCCCCGCGTTGCTGTAGCGCGAAACAAAAGCCGGGCTCGTTGCCCGGCTTTTTTCTTTCCGTCGGCAGGACTCGTCGTGTAGCATCGCAACGTTATGGCAGACACCATTCTCGTTACGGGCGGCGCCGGCTACGTGGGCTCGCACATCGTCGTGGAGTTGGCACGCGCGGGTCACGCGCCGGTTGTTCTGGACAACTTCAGCAACAGCACGCCGGCCGTTCTGCCGCGATTGCAGGCACTGGCCGGCCGGCCCATCCCCTGCGTGACCGCGGACATCCGCGACGTCGTGGCGCTGCGCGCGGCCTTCCATGACCACCCGATTTCCGCAGTAGTGCACTGCGCCGGGCTCAAATCGGTGGGTGAATCGCAGGCCCGGCCGCTGGCCTATTACGATGTCAACGTCGGCGGCGCGCTGGCGTTGGCCGAGGTGATGGGCGAGGCGGGTGTCGCCACGCTGGTGTTCAGTTCGTCTGCGACGGTCTACGGGCAGCCGGACGACCTTCCCGTGGCCGAAGACGCCCCGTTGCGGCCGCAGAACGTCTACGGACGCACCAAGCGCGTCGTCGAGGATTTCCTGCGCGACCTGGCGAAGGCCAATGCGAACTGGCGCATCGCGATCCTGCGCTATTTCAATCCCGCCGGAGCCCATTCGTCCGGCATGCTCGGCGAGGCGTCGCGCGGTCGGCCGAACAACCTCGTGCCCTTGCTGTGCCGCATCGCCTCCGGCGAGTTTCCGGAGCTTTCGATTTACGGCAACGACTGGCCCACGCCTGACGGCACCGGCATTCGCGATTACCTGCACGTGCAGGATTTAGCCGAGGGCCACGTGATGGCGTTGCAGCATCTGGCGCGCACCTACGGTTCCGTCACCTTCAACCTGGGTGCAGGGCGGGGCCATTCGGTGATGGAAGTGATCACCGCGTTCGAGAGCACTTGCGGCCGCCGGATCGGCAAGTCCTTCGCGCCGCGCCGTGCGGGCGACGTGGCCAGCTACTACGCGGATCCGCTACGCGCCCAGAAGCTGCTGGGGTGGAGCGCGACGCGCGACCTCGACGCCATCTGCGCCGACGCATGGCGATGGCAGAAAAACGGCGGGCGGTACTGACCGGATTCGGCCAACCGCGGTCGAAGCGCGTTGCGCTCCATGGCGGTCATTGATCGGTGCTTGTCGGCCAACTGTGGCCACCATGCGCGAGCCTACATCTGCTTGAAGAGATGACTGAAGGTGCGGCTCACTTCGAGTTTTTCTTCGCTGCCCTTCACATGCACTATCTGCTTGCCGCGGAAGTTGCGGCTGACCTGCTCGACTGCATCGACGCGAACCACGGTGGCGCGATGGATTTGCCAGAATTCCTCCGGGTCCAGCTCATCGATCAGCTCTTTGATCGGCTTGCGGATCAGGGCCTCTAAACCCCGGGTCTGCACTCGAGTGTATTTGTCCTCGGCGCGGAAGAACAGGATGTCGCTGGTCGGGATCATCCGTATATTGGCGCCCACGCTGGCCTGTACCCAACGCATGTATTCGCGTGGCTTCAG
>JAYTIR010000299.1:0-2536 GCA_043731765.1 Burkholderiales bacterium | reverse complement strand
CCCGACGCCAACCTCGGCCTCGGCGCCGCGGCGGGCAAGCCGCCGCATCTGGTCGGCGAACATTTACTCAAGGCATTCAACATTGCGCGCGGCTCCGCCGAGGCGCACGCATTCACGTATCTGGATTTCGCCCAGGCCGCAAGGCGCTACGGCAAGGTCGGCGGCTTCGCGCACCTGGCGACGCTGGTGCAGCGGCTGAGGGCATCGCGCCCCGGCGCGCTGCTGCTCGACGGTGGTGACTCGTGGCAGGGTTCCGGTCCGGCGCTCTGGACGAAGGGCCAGGATATGGTCGATGCGTCGAAACTCCTCGGCGTCGACATCATGACCGGCCATTGGGAATTCACGCTGGGCATGGAGCGGGTGAAGGAAATCGTCGACAAGGAATTCGCCGGCAAGATCGAATTCCTCGCGCAGAACGTGCGCACGACCGACTTCGGCGATCCGGTGTTTCCCGGGCACACGATCCGGCAGATCAACGGCGTCCCGGTCGCGATCATCGGCCAGGCATTCCCCTATACGCCGATCGCTAATCCGCGGTACTTCGTCGCTGACTGGAGTTTCGGCATCCAGGAGGAGTCGCTGCAAAAACAGGTCGACGAGGTTCGCGGCAAGGGCGCACAGGCGGTGGTGCTGCTTTCGCACAATGGAATGGATGTCGACCTGAAACTTGCGGGGCGAGTGCGCGGCATCGATGCGATCCTGGGCGGCCACACGCATGACGGTGTCCCCGCGCCGACGATCGTCAAGAATGCCGGCGGCCAGACGCTGGTGACGAACGCCGGCTGCAATGGCAAGTTTCTGGCAGTGCTCGATCTCGATGTCCGGAACGGCAAGGTGCTCGAGTTTCGCTACAAGCTGCTGCCGATCTTTTCCAACCTGCTGCCGGCCGATCCGGCGATGGCGGCGCAAATCGCCAAATCGCGCGCGCCGTTCGCGGAAAAGCTGTCCGAAAAACTCGCGGTCACCGAAGGGCTGCTCTACCGGCGCGGAAACTTCAACGGCACGATCGACCAGGTGATCCTCGATGGCCTGATGGCCGTCAAAGATGCCGAGATCGCATTTTCGCCGGGCTTCCGTTGGGGCACCTCGATCCTGCCCGGCGAGCCGGTCACGATGGAGCACCTGCTCGACCAGACGGCGATCACTTATCCGTACACGACGGTGACGATGATGACCGGCGAGACGATCAAGACCGTGCTCGAAGACGTGGCCGACAACCTGTTCAATCCGGATCCGTACTATCAACAGGGCGGAGACATGGTGCGCGTCGGCGGTTTGCAATACGCGTGCGACCCCACGGCGAAGATGGGCGGACGGATTTCCGACATGTCGTTGAAGGGGAAGCCGATCGAGGCAGCGAAGCAGTACAAGGTCGCCGGCTGGGCGCCTGTGTCAGAAGAAGCGAAAGCCACAGGCGGCGAGCCGATCTGGGACGTGATGGCGGGCTATCTCCGAAACCAGAAGGTCATCAAACAGCGCCCTCTGAATATACCGAAATTGCGCGGCATCGACGGGAATCCCGGCCTCGGGTGACGTAGCCCTGTCGGCTATTTCGCCCGTTGTTCATCGCACCGTTACGCACGCCCTCTCGCTTATTGACTATCCGCTTTAAGCGGTCGGAAGTCATGTGAATATTACCGTTCGTGTGAGCAACTTTTCACGTACTGGACCGCGCTATCCCGAATATTTCGGTGCGCCGTGCAAAGAAGTTGTCTTCCAGCGGGTGCGAATCGTGCCCATGCCGGCGGAGGTGGCCGAGTCGATAGCCGCCTACGTAAGATCAACTTGCACGCGGCAATTGGAGATGTCGCCGGGATTTCGAAAATCCGGGGGGCAGAGCCTCCTCGCCTCCTATGGCACAAGGGACTGGATATATGCTTCGATTTGCATTGCGTTCGTCCGCCTCGCCGCCGTCCCGATCGCCCCGGCGATCAGTGCATCGCCACGAAGCCGGAAAAGATAGCGCATCAACATCAGGCCATCGGTGAGCGCGTCCACTTGACCGTTGCCGTCCACGTCCAGCAGCGGCCGGAGATTGTCCAGCTGCTGCAAAATTTCCGCGGGCGTCGAGCGCGCCGGCGCCGCACCAATGCTCCCATTCGTCAGTGCCATGCCCGTCATACCGGACAGATAACGGAACATCAGCAGCCCGTCGGTCAAGGCGTCGTATCCGTTGTTGCCGTCGATATCGATTCGCGGCAGCACGCACTACTGCCGCGCGCTGATGTTGCCGTTGAAGCGCAAGAGCATCGAGCCGCTGGCCGCCGCCATCGAGACCCGTACCATGTGCCCGCGCTGCACCAGTCGCTGCACCATTTCGTGGCCGCTTCGCCTTGGTCAGACGAAGCCGTGCTCGGCGCCGTGCAACACTGGGTGCTGCCCAAGATGGTGTCCAAGCCCGCGGCCCTGACGTTCCTGATCGCCGACGATTCCGGCATGCCCAAGCAAGGCATCCACTCGGTGGGCGTGGCGCGGCAATACTGTGGTCAGTTGGGCAAGACCGATTCCTGCCAGGTCGCGGTGAGTCTGTCGATCG
>JAYTIR010000298.1:0-7185 GCA_043731765.1 Burkholderiales bacterium | reverse complement strand
CCAGCGAGGCCGTAAGCGGCGAGTCGAGCGGGATGCGTCCTGGCGCGCCAGCGGGCGCGGCCTTGATGTTCAACGTGGCGTCGGCGTTGCCTGCGCGCGACGAACGCAACGTGCCGGTGGCGGTGACGCTGTCGTCGACGAACCGGGCTTCGAGGCCGAGCACGGTGATGCCAAGCGCCAGTTCCGCGGGATTGAGTGTTGCGCTTTCGGTTCCGAAGAGGTCGCCGCGTTCGCGCCGCACGTGGACGATGCCGTTCAGCTGCGGCGATGCGGCAAGCGACCAGCCGCCGGCCATCACCAACGTCGATGCCAGCGGTGATTTGACTCCCGCGAGGCGCGTCAGCGCGGCCAGCGGGATGCCGTCGAAAGCGCCGTGCGTCGAAAGCCTGCCGTCGTCCCAGCGCAAGTCTCCGAGGTCGACGTGGCCCTCGGCGACCCGCAGTTGCGCGGCGCCGATATGCACCTGGTCGCGTGCCCACTCGATCGGCGCCGGTGCTCCAAGTTGCATGGCGTATGCGCCTCGATTGTCGAGTATGTCGAGCGAACCAGCCCACGAAAATGCAGTTGACGATAATGACAACGCGCCCGGGTCCCGGAATCCACCGGTGAAGTTGACGTGGGCATCGACGCCGTCCCCGGACATGACGAACCTGGCGGTGTGATGCGCAAGCGTGCCGGCGGTTTCGACGGAAAATGCCGCGAGTTCGCCTTGCGGAAGATTCACCCGTGTTGCCGCCAGCTTGAGCCCGACGATGCGGGTGGCGTTGGCGGCCGGGTCCAGCGTGAGGCCCCCGGGCGCGACTCTCGCGCTTGCCTGCAACGTGCCGAGGCTCAGCAACTTTCCCCATTGCAAACCGTCGCCACGAATTTCCAGTTCGAGCCCGTTGCCGCCGGGTTCGCTCTTCAGCGCGCCGCGAATGTGAAGCGCCCCGGCGATGGTCTCGGGGACCGCGAAGCCCCCGTGTTTGGCGAGCAAGCCGCGCAACTCCTCGACCTTGCCTGTGTCAGCCGCGAATGAAAGCAGGTCGCCGGGTGTGCCTGCTGATCCGGTGACCGAAATCGACGCCGATGCGATGGCAACCTTGACCGCGACGTTTTGCAGCGCCTTGGTCGAGACGTCCGCGCGCAGGTTTCCGCTGACGGCGACTCCCGAAAGAAGGCTGCCGTGCGCCAGCGTGACCTCGCCCTCGGCTTTCCATGTCGGCGCGAGTCGGCCGCGCGTGGTTACCGTTCCGGTGAGGCTGCCGGCTGGAAAGGCGCCGAAGCGCGACGGGTCGAAGCGCGCGGCGTCCGCCGTGACGTCGAAGGCGCGTTCGCCGTCGAGCGTGAAGCGGCCACTGCCCGTGACCTCGCCCCCGCCGGCGCGGCCGCGAAAGCGCTCGACTTCAACGCGGCGACTGTTGACCGTGGCGGCAAAGTTCAGCGACAAATCAGACTGCGCAAGTTCGCCGCGAATGGTTTGCGCAGCTTTGGCGACATCGGCGTTCAGCATGCCGGACAGTCGGGTGGCGATGAGCGTGGAATGCAATTGGTGAAGGTCGAGGTTGCGCACGTCGAGTTGCCAGCGGCTCGCGGCGCCGTCGACTGGGAGCGCCGCGCGGCCGGTTATCCGTGCGTCGCCGGCGATGCGCGCGTCGATGTCCTCGAGCGCGAGTTCGCGGCCGTCCCAATGAAAGCGCGAAGTCATCGCGGCGAGCGGCACGCGGCCGGCGTCGAGTGCGCCCGCGTGGGCGTTGCCCGCCTCGAGCGTGCCCGCGAATCCGTCGGCCGTGGGCTTGGCGTCCACGGTGACCGTCAGTCGCGTCGCGGGAAGTGCTGAGTCGAAAAGCGCGATGTCGACATCCCGAGCTTCGATGTGCGCGTCCACCAGCGGCGCCGTTGCGAATGGCGCGAGAGTTGCGTTTGCCGTGGCGGCGGCATTGCGGGAAGCACCTTTGGCGGCAAGTTCCAATTGCGCCAGCGTGCCTTTGGCCGCGATGTCGGCGCGTGTGCCGCCGAAAGCGCCGTCGCCGGTAAAGGCCAGCGCCGCGTTCAGCGCGAATGGCGCGACGGCGGCAAGTTCGGCGTCGCCCGCCAGCGTGCCGACATCGGCGACGAACCGCAGATTGCGCACCGCGTGCGTTCGCGCGCCGCCCGCATAATCGAATACGACACCCGTAATCGTTCCTGCGCGCGTGCCGACGCGCCATTCGAGACGCTCGACGCCGACATTGGCGACGCTGACCTCGAGCGGCAACGAGAGATCCCTGGGCAGCGAGAGCGGTGCATCGGACGCCTTCAACGTTATCGCGAGCCGATGCGCGCCCAATCCCGTGACATTGACCTGGCGCACGAAGAGTCCACCGGCGCTCCACGTCAGCGCCATGTCGTCTGCCTCGACGTCGACATCGTCGCCACGCCAGGCAATGCGCGCGACACGCACCGTGGAAAGCAGCGAGCCTGCGGCACCCTGGATCGTCAGCCGTCCCTCGCTTGCCGCAAGCGCGCGCGCGATCACCATTTCCAGCGCGGTCTGGCTGGACAGAAACGCTGTAACGGCTGCGCCGATCAGGATGATTGCGATGGCAAACCCGATGCCGATCCTCGTCCCGCGCCGGCGGCGCGGCGGCGGCACCGCTGCGATCGTTTGGTGGACGTCGTTCATCGTTTCAGAAAGCCAGCCCGACGGAAAAATGCACGCGCACGCTGTGCACGTCCTGCCCATACGCGACGTCGATGCGGAAGGGGCCGATGGGCGTGCGCAACCGGGCGCCCACGCCGTAGCCCAGCGCCACGTGGAAATCGTTCAGCGAGGCGGTCGCATTGCCGGCGTCGACGAATGTCGCGAGTCCCCAGTTTTCTCCGATCCAGCGCGTCACTTCGACGCTCGCGACCGCGTAGTAACGGCCGCCGACGATCGCGCCGCCCAGCGGCACGCCGAGGCTCTCGAACGCGTAGCCGCGGACGGTCGTGTCGCCGCCGGTGCGAAACAGGAAATTCGAGGGAATTCCATCGCGCGTACCGGCGAGCACTGCGCCCGCTTCCGCGCGCGCATAGAGCTGGATATCGCGCGAAAGAGGGACCCATGCGGCTGCGTGCCCGACCACTCGGCCGAAGAATCGCGTCGACGCCCCGGGCACGCCGGCGCCGATCTGCAGGTTCGCCATGTAGCCTCGCTCCGGCGCAAGCAGGTTGTCGACGCGCCGCCACGTGTACTCGCCGTCGACGTACAGCGCATGCGAGTTCTCGGTATCGGCGCCCTTTGGTTGCTGTTCATCGACGTAGTAACCCGCGCCGAAAGCGGGCGTGCTGGTTTCGTCGACGGAACGCCTTCGCGCCGTGACGAATGCAGTACGCGTCACGAGATTTTCAATGTCGGTGCGGACGAGGCCGGCGGTAAGCGTGTCCAGCCATCCGCCCGGCGCCGGCGGCAGCACGAAGCGCACGCTGCCGGAGGAGAGCTTGGTTTCCACGCGCGCGTCGGCGTAGAACTGCAGTCCGTGACCGTCGATGTTGACGTCGCTGTAGTTGCCGCTCGCTTTCCACTGCGTGTCCGTCGAGTAGCCAACCCCGATTTCGAGCCGCTTCGCGGGCGCCTCGATCACGGCGAGCGTGACCGTCGCATTGTCGGCACGCTCAGAGTCGGGGACGATGGATGCCTGCACACTCGCAAAATAGCCCGAAGCCAGCAGGCGCCGGATGTAATCGTCGAGGATGCGCTCGCTGTAAAGATCGCCTGGGTGCATCGTGGAAAATGCCTTCACCAGCGCCGGCGAATATTTGTCGAGCCCCTGCACCTCGATGGCGCCGATACGAAACGCGGGACCGCTGCTGATTTCGACCGAGAGTTCCGCGCCCTTGGCGTCGGGGTCGATCTTCGCTTCGCTGGCGACGAGTCTCGCCGCGGCGTAGGGGCTAGCCGTGAGCTTTGCCACGGCCTTCTCCTTGGCCGAGGTCCATGCGGCCTGGCGAAAAATTTCCCCGACCGGGAGTCCCCAGTCATGCTGGATCTTCGCGATGGCGTCGGTGCCGGTGGGCACATCATGTTGCGCCGGGCCCAGGACGACGATCTTGACGTCGGTGACGAACGCGGGCGGACCGGGGGTAACGGTCAAAGTCATGGTTGCGGGTTGCGAAGTGCGATCGAACGCAATGTCGACCTGCGCCGAAAAATACCCTTGGGTTGCCGCGGCCTCGCGCGCCTGGGGCACAGCTTCGCGCGCCAGACGGTCAAGCAACTCCTCCGTCATGTCGGCGAAGTCCTGCCAGCGGACCAGATCGACCGCTGCCGCTATCGTGCCGGCGATTGCGTCAGGCGCGACGACCTTGACGCGATAACGGATCGCGTCGTCAGCGTGCGGTTTTGCCGCGGCGGCCGCAGATCCGGTCGCGGTGGGCTGGGCGTCAGCGGGAAGCGATGCGCTGGCCGTCGCCAGCGTCAGCGCGCAGAGCCAGAGGCGCGCCGGATTCCTGCGAGTCGCAACTTTCTGCACAGGCTCCATTATCGCTGACCGCCGCCAAGCGAGCCTTCGGATCCATCGGGCCCTGTGAATACGGTGATGTCACCCGCGGGTCGACCGGGGGCTGCGGGGAAATCCAGTCCAGCGGATCCGGATCCCGGTTGAGCCGCAGCGACTTCGGGTTCTGCACGGGGTAATTGAGTTGCAGGTCGGGGTTCCGGGATCCGATGAAGGGCCAGATGGAGTAATAGGTGCCGCCTGCGCTGTCGTAAGTCGTGGCACAGGCGGACAGCACCGAAACCGCGGCCAGAATGCCGGCGAGGGACAGGGTGCGACGAGCGCGAATGGCCATGAACGCCTCCTTGGTGTGACGTAGGCCTCGGAATCGGGTTTGCAAGTTCAGGCCCTGGTACGAATCGATTGAAAGCTCGTTTCCTGACGCATTCTTGACCGTAAGCGTGCCGCTCGTCAACCTGCGGCTCCCCGCGGCCACCCCGCGCGGTGAAACTACGCGAGGAAGCCCAGGTCGCTGGTCGCGAATTTGGCGAGGTTGGGAAACACCGTTGCCAGTTGCGCAGGTGCTACGCCAAACCACTTCGCGAGTGTCGCGCCGTACTGGTCGACCGCGGTCGTCGGAATCCAGCGGCCTTCCACTTCAGCGTCGCTGGGGCCCCCGAGGATGAGCTGCGGATACTGGCCGTACAACAGGCCGCCTTTGACTGCATCGCCGATGATGAAGTGGTGGCTGCCCCAGGCATGATCGGATCCGCCGCCGGATGCCGGCTGCAACGTGCGGCCGAAATCGGACAACGTGAAGGACGTGACCTGACTGCCGACGCCCAGTGCCGCGGTCGCGTCGTAGAACGCCTTCAGTGCCGGGTCCAGTTCCGCAAACAGGTTCTGCTGCCGGGTGATCTGGTTGTTGTGCGTGTCGAAACTGCCCAGTTGCACGAAGAAAATCTGTCTCTTCGCACCGGTCGCCGCGCGCGCCTCGATCAATTTCGCAACCTGATAGAGCTGCTTCGACGTGTTGGTGGTGAGGCCCGCGAACAGTGGTGCGATGGTCGAATTGGCGTTGGCGAGGATCGGGTTCACCGTCGCGGAGAGCTGCAGGGCCTGCGTACCGATCGCATTTGCCCCGGCCGCAAACGTGTTGCCCATGTCTGATGCCTGCAACTGCGTGAGCGCCGCCAGACGCGCATTGGCCGCGGTGGTCCCGTTATAACCCGCTAGGGCAAAGGAACCGGTGACCGGAATGGTCAGTGGAACGCTGGTCGAACCGGTCGTGAACAGAACGGTGCCGTCGAGCGACGTGATCACGGGAAAGCCCGTGGCCGCATTGAACGACGCCACCGAATCGGCCAGGCGCCCGCCCCAGCCGGTGCCGGCTGGGCTGTTCGAAATCGAACTCTGCCACTGCGCCTGCTGGTCCGAATGCGAGTACAGCGACAACGGCCGTTGCCCGGCGTTGTACTGCGCCTGCGATGTCGGTGCGAGCAGCGTGCCCACGTTGGCCAGGACCGCCACCTTTTTCTGGTTGAACAGCGCCTGCATTTGCACCAGCGCCGGATGCAGGCCGAGCGGCGTGCCCGTGTTGACCGGCTGGATCGGCAGCAGCGATCCTTGTGCGAGCTGGATGCCGGATGAAGACGGGCGGGCCGCGGCATACTGGTTGTACCCTGCGCTGTCCAGTGGAATCACGGTGTTGTTGCCGTCATTTCCGCCGAACATGAAGACGCACACCAGCGCCTTGTAATCGGTCGTGGATTGCGCGTTGGCCGCGCTGATCGCGCTCAGGAAGTCGAGTCTCGAGGCAAGACCCAGCGACGACAGCGCCGCGGCGTGGCGAAGGAACACGCGGCGGGATACCGGAAAATTCGTCTTCATGTCAGCGCTCCACCTGGAATTGCGACGAGGTTGCGACGAGATAGAACGCCGTTCGCGCGCGCGTCAGCGGATCGGTCGCCGCATTGATCGCCGGAATGATCGCGGCACGGGTCGAAGCACTCATCGTGCCGTGCAGCATCAGCGTGGACAGCTTGTCGAGCAGCGCATTCGCGTCGCCCGCCACGTTCGTGAGCGCGGACCAGTCGGGTTGCGTGCCGATGGCGCCGGGAAGCGTGGCAACGGGCGCGATGGTCCCGAAGGCGAAGGTATCGGCGAAGTTGTAGCGGTTGATCGCGGTGCTCGAATTCTGGATGGCAAATTCCGGGCCGATCGCCGAGGTTCCGGGAACGATGTAGGTCGGCGGGTAATAGTTGAATACCGACGCCGGATAGAAAAGCTGCTGTCCGAGCGTGCCGCTTTGCTGACCGAAATAGACGCCATCGGTCTTGGCATTCACCGCACGCGCCAGTCCCGTCATGAACAACACGGGTTCGCGCAGCTTGCCGTAGCCTGGGTCGAGCTTGACCGGACCGCGCGCTTCCGGATCGGTGAGGACCGCCGCAATCACGGCCTGCATGTCGCCGCGCACGCCCTGGCCGTTGTCGTTGAATACCGCGGCCACGCGCGCCACGTATTGCGGCGCAGGGTCGCCGGTGACGAGTTTCTGGATCATCTGGCGGCCGATGAACGGACCGACGTTCGGATGGTGGAAGACGTTGCTCATTGCCAGCGCCAGGTCCGCGTCCATCGCCTGTCCGGCGGGCAGCGTGGTTCCGTTGAGGAGCGACTTGGCCGCGACGTCGTGGTTGGATTGCACACCCACCATGTCGCCCTGGAAGTTCTTGGGGTTATGCGTGCG
>JAYTIR010000297.1:0-7117 GCA_043731765.1 Burkholderiales bacterium | reverse complement strand
ATCGCGCTGGAAGCCACGCTGTCGTTCCTGGGATTGGGCTTGCCGATCACCGAACCCTCGCTGGGCCTGCTGATAGCCAACGGCTATCAATATCTGCTGTCCGGAAAATACTGGATCAGCTTCTTCCCCGGTATTGCACTTCTGCTCACGATCGTCAGCATCAATCTCGTCGCGGATCAGTTGCGCGACGTCCTGAATCCAAGGCTTCAGCGATGAGCGATTCCACTGAAGCGATAAGCGAACCCGTCCTCGAGGTCGACGGGCTGCGCACGTATTTTTTCACCAAGGCGGGCGTGGTCAAGGCCGTCGACGACGTGTCGTTCACGGTGGGCCGCGGCGAAGTGCTCGGGCTGGTCGGCGAGTCCGGCTCCGGCAAGTCGATGACCGGCTATTCGCTGATGGGCCTCATCGATCCGCCCGGAAAGATCGTCGATGGCAGCATCATCCTCGACGGCATTGCGCTGCGCACGCTGAACGCGGAGCAACAGCGGCATCTGCGCGGCAACCGGATCGCGATGATTTTCCAGGACCCGATGATGACGCTGAACCCGGTCCTGCGCATCGACGTGCAGATGATCGAGGCGATCCTGGCCCACAGGAACGTGAGCAAGGATGTCGCCCGGAGCCGGGCGCGCGAAGCGCTGGTCAAGGTCGGCATCCCGTCGCCGGACGAGCGCCTGCTGGCTTATCCGCACCAGTTCTCCGGCGGCATGCGCCAGCGCGTGGCCATCGCGATAGCGTTGCTCAACCGTCCCGACCTCATCATTGCCGACGAGCCGACGACGGCGCTCGACGTCACCATCCAGGGACAGATCCTGTACGAAATCCAGAAGCTCACACGCGAAACCGGCACGGCGCTCATCTGGATCACGCACGACCTGTCCGTCATCGCCGGTCTGGCCGACCGCGTGTGCGTGATGTACGCCGGTCGCATCGTCGAGCAGGGCTCGTGCGAGGAGGTGCTCGCGCATCCCGCGCATCCCTACACGCAGGGCCTGCTTGATTCGGTGCCCGCGAACAACGAGCGCGGACAGCGGCTGAAGCAGATCCCCGGCATGACGCCTTCGCTCCTCGACTTGCCGCCCGGATGCCCGTTTCGCGAACGCTGCAGTTATGCCACGGCCGAATGCGAGGTGTCGCCGGAGATGCGGCCGGCGGGCGGGCCCGGGCAAAGTGTGCGCTGTTTTCATCCACTCGTGCCGGCGCACACATGACATCTTCCGTGCGCGCAGACCTCACCGCCCTCGTCGAACTGAAGGGCGTTTCGAAGCGATTCGTGAAGTCGCTCGACCTCGCGGCGAAGATCGGCAACAGATTCGGCGCGGGGATGAAGGAGGAAGTCGTCCACGCGGTGGACAACGTCGACCTCGTCGTGGCGCCGGGCGAAGTCGTCGGGCTGGTGGGCGAGTCCGGATGCGGCAAGTCCACACTCGGCCGCATGACCGTGGGTCTCCTGCCGCTGTCTGCCGGCGAGCGCTTCTGGCAGGGCGAATCGCTGGCCGGGCAGGATGCCGGCACCGCCCGCCGGCAGCAGCTCAAGATGCAGATGATCTTCCAGGATCCCTATGCCTCGCTCAATCCGCGGATGCGCGTGCTGGACATCGTGGGTGAAGCGCCGGTCGCGCACAGCATGATTCGCGGCGCGCAACAGGTCGAATATGTCGGCCTGATGCTGAACCGCGTCGGACTTGATCCCACGCTGATGCGCCGCTATCCACATCAGTTCTCGGGCGGACAGCGCGCGCGCATCGGCATTGCGCGCGCACTTGCGGTCAAGCCGCAGTTCCTCGTTTGCGACGAGTCGGTGGCGGCGCTCGATGTTTCCATCCAGGCGCAGGTGCTGAACCTGTTCATGGAGTTGAAGGGAGCGCTCAACCTCACTTATCTTTTCATAAGCCACGACCTCGGTGTGGTCAAGTACATTTCCGATCGCGTCGTCGTGATGTACCTGGGTCGCGTGGTCGAGAGCGCGCCCGCGGCAGAGTTGTTCGCGCAGTCCAATCACCCCTATACGCAGGCGCTGCTCGCGGAAGCGGGCAAGGTGACGCCGGCCAAGCGCACGTTCGTGCCGATCAAGGGCGAGATCCCGTCGCCGCTGGACCCGCCTTCCGGGTGCCACTTCCATCCGCGGTGCCCGCACGCGATGCCGAAGTGCAAGGAATCGGCGCCGCCCCTCATCGAGATCGCGCCGGGCCACGAGTCGGCGTGCTTCCTCAATACGCCATGAACGCGGCGGGCGAGGCCATTGGCCGAGCCGGGGCCCGAAGGGCGCGGCGCCGCGCGATTGGGAGAGGCCGACGCGCAAGTCTTTCCGCATGTTTGCGGGCACAAGGGGGCCGACCATGAACTTGAGCGCCGACGGGCCGCCCCGAGGCGCGAAATGCGCCCCCTTTGGAGGCAGTGCATCGGCAACGGCCGCAAGCGTGGGGGTCCAATGAGCGCCGACGGGCCGCCCCGAGGCGCGAAATGCGCCCCCTTTGGGGGCAGCGCAGTGGCGTCAGCCACAAGCGTGGGGGTCCAATGAGCGAGGCGTTCATTCGCCACGATCCCGCGGGCGAGGCGGTCCCACTGGTGCTCGATTCGCCACACTCCGGCACGACCTATCCGGAGGAATTCGACCACGCTCCGGCACGCGCGGTCGTGCGGCGGGCAGAGGACACGCATGTCGCGACGCTGTGGCGCGCGGCGCCGTCGTTCGGCGCGACGCTGCTCGAAGCCCGGTTTCCCCGCGCGTACATCGACCCGAATCGCAGCCTGTCCGACATCGACCCCGTCCTGCTTGCCGACACCTGGCCCACGCCCCTGGAACCCACGCGCAAGACGCGGCAGGGCATCGGCCTGGTATGGCGATTGGCCGGCGACGGCGCGCCGATGTATGCGCGCCAGCTCACATGCGCGGAGGTCGTGGCGCGCATCGACCGCTATTGGCGGCCCTATCACGCTGAACTCGACGCCGTGCTCGACGCGCACTATCTCCGCTTCGGCGGGGTGTGGCACATCAACTGCCATTCGATGCCTGCGGTCGGCGATGCGCTGGCCGACGATCCAGGCCGCGAGCGCGCAGACCTCGTGCTGGGCGACCGGGACGGCACGACATGTGAACCCGGGTTTACCCAGCTCGTGGCCGACGCGCTGCGCAGACTCGGCTACGCCGTCGCTATCAACGACCCTTATAAAGGCGTCGAAATCGTCCGCAAGCACGGGCGCCCGGCGGAAAACCGGCACAGCCTGCAATTGGAGATCAAGCGCTCGCTCTACATGGACGAGCAGACCTTCGAACCCAATGCAGGATTCCCGCGCCTCGAAGCCGATCTTGCACGCCTTGCCGCGACGATCGCAAGCCACCTCCGCGAACGCCTTGGTATCGCAGCTGCGCCACGTGACGTCACCAATGCTGATGTCTGACCTCTGATTCCAGCCTTTTGATTCCTGACTGGTCCGATACAGCGCGTTGACCCGCCGTGGTGCGGTGCGGTAAAATCTTAGGGTTTTGGTACTCGCGTTAGCTTTGGCGCGCGCATGCTGCGTTTGCCTGAAGTGGGGGGAAACCCCAGTGCGGTGCAGGCAACTGCGGGCAAATTACGGAAAGATAGGTTGGAATGCGCGGGAAACTCATCGTCGGCAACTGGAAGATGAACGGTGGGTTGGGCGCGAATTCGGCGCTGTTGGTGGCATTGCTTGCCGGCTGGAAGGCGTCGGGGGGTCGAGCGATGGGCCTATGCGTGCCGTTTCCGTACCTTGGACAGGCGCGCGATGTGCTCGCCGGCTCAACCATCGCGTGGGGCGCGCAGGACGTGAGCGCGCACGCAACCGGCGCATTTACGGGTGAAGTTTCGGCCGGCATGCTCGCGGAGTTCGGTTGCCGGTACGTACTGGTCGGTCATTCCGAACGACGCCAGTTGCACGGCGAAACGGATGGCGAGGTTGCCGCGAAGGCGGCGGCGGCGTTGGATGGTGGGTTGACGCCCATGGTCTGTGTCGGCGAAACGCTCGCCGAACGAGACGCCAAGCAAACGCAAGCCGTGGTCGGCCGGCAATTCGATGCGGTGGCGGCGGTTTTGGGTGGGCGGATGAATCTGGTTGTGCTGGCCTACGAGCCCGTGTGGGCGATAGGCACGGGATGCACGGCTACGCCGGCCGAGGCGCAGGCAGTGCATGCATTTCTGCGGCAAAGGCTGGCCGCGGCGGGCGCCGGAGGCGTCTGTGTGTTGTACGGTGGCAGTGTGAAGGCCGCCAATGCGGCGGAACTGTTCGCGATGCCCGACATCGATGGCGGACTTGTCGGCGGGGCGTCCTTGAACGCGAATGAATTTTTGGCGATTGCCGCTGCCTGAGCAGGGATGGCGGCAAGGCCGGAGAAACGATCATGGCATTGTTGGAAACAATTTTATTCGTGGTGCAGATCCTGGTGGCGATTGCGCTGTGCGGGCTCATCCTGCTGCAACATGGCAAGGGCGCCGACATGGGTGCGGCGTTCGGGAGCGGATCCTCGGGGAGCCTCTTTGGAGCGTCCGGTTCGGCGAATTTTCTTTCGCGCACCACGGCGGTCCTCGCGGCGGTCTTTTTCCTGACAAGTCTCGGCCTGACCTACCTCGGCACGACACACGCAAAAAAGAACCTCATGCCACAAGGCGTGATGCAGGATGCGCCGGTGACCAAGACCGTCGAAGGCGCCGTACCGGCACCCGCCGTCCCCGCACCGGCGACGCCTGACACATCGCCGGCCGGGACATCGAAGGCGGGAGAAGTACCGAAGTAACTTTCAGCCCACGTGGTGGAATTGGTAGACACGCTGTCTTGAGGGGGCAGTGGCGAAAGTCGTGGGAGTTCGAGTCTCCCCGTGGGCACCAGAATGAAACGCGCGCCCGGCGATAGACGGAAGCGGCAGCGGCGTGGCGCAGGACGATGCGCGATTTGCTGTCGGGAACCGCGCCGCGAGCGGTAGAATGCATGCAAGTTGGCGCTCTCGCGCCTTAAGGTCCTTTGATGCTGGAACAGTATTTCCCGATCCTCCTTTTCATCATCGTCGGCCTGGGAATCGGCCTTCTCCTGCTCTCCCTCGGCGCAATCCTTTCGCCGAACCGTCCCGATGCGGCCAAGCTCTCGCCCTACGAGTGCGGATTCGAGGCATTCGAGGACGCGCGGATGAAATTCGATGTCCGCTATTACCTCATCGCCATCCTCTTCATCCTGTTCGACCTCGAAATCGCATTTCTCTTCCCTTGGGCCGTCGTATTGCCGGAGATCGGCTTCGAAGGCTTCGTGGCGATGATGATATTTCTGCTCATCCTCGTCGTGGGCTTCGCGTACGAGTGGAAGAAGGGCGCGCTGGAATGGGAATGATTGGAATTTTGGCAAGCGCAAAGGCGAGCCATGGCCATTGAAGGCGTGCTGGAGAAGGGCTTCGTCACGACGTCCCTGGACAGCGTCATCAACTGGGCGCGCAATGGCTCGATGTGGCCGATGTCTTTCGGTCTCGCCTGCTGCGCCATTGAAATGATGCATGCGGGCGCCGCGCGCTACGACCTCGACCGCTTTGGCATCGTGTTCCGCCCGAGCCCGCGCCAGTCCGACGTGATGATCGTCGCCGGCACGCTGTGCAACAAGATGGCGCCGGCATTGCGCAAGGTGTACGACCAGATGGCCGAGCCGCGCTGGGTCATCTCGATGGGCTCGTGCGCGAATGGTGGCGGCTACTATCACTACTCCTATTCGGTGGTGCGCGGCTGCGATCGCATTGTCCCGGTCGACATCTACGTTCCCGGCTGCCCGCCCACGGCCGAGGCGCTGCTCTACGGCATTCTGCAGCTCCAGAACAAGATCTGGCGCACCAACACCATCGCGCGCTGATGGCCACCCGAATCGAGACGCTGGCCGCGGCGCTGCACGCCGCGTTCGACGAGCCCTTGACGAGCGTGACGGTCGCGCTGGGCGAGGTCACCGCGGTCGTCCCGGCCGAGCGGCTTCCCGACGTGATGCGCGCGCTGCGCGACCGGCCGGAGTTGCGGTTCGAATCGCTGATCGACCTCTGCGGCGTGGATTATTCGACCTATGGCGACGGCGCGTGGCAGGGAGCGCGCTTTGCGGCGGTCTATCACCTGCTGTCGCTGTCGCACAATCACCGGTTGCGGGTGCGTGCGTTTGCGGCGGACGACGATTTCCCCATTCTCCCGAGTATGGTCGAGGTGTGGCCGGCGGCGAACTGGTTCGAGCGCGAGGCGTTTGACCTGTACGGCATCGTGTTCGACGGGCACCCGGACCTTCGGAGGCTGCTCACCGACTACGGCTTCGTCGGCCATCCGTTTCGCAAGGACTTTCCGCTGTCCGGATACGTCGAGATGCGCTATGACCCGGAGCAGAAGCGCGTGATCTACCAGCCGGTGACGATCGAGCCGCGGGAAATCACGCCGCGCATCATCCGCGAAGAGAATTACGCGGGGAAGAAGTGATGAAATACAAGATCTTCGATTTTTGATCTACGCATGGCTGAGATCCGCAACTACACGATGAACTTCGGGCCGCAGCACCCTGCGGCCCACGGCGTGCTGCGCCTCGTGCTCGAACTGGACGGCGAGGTCATCGAACGCGCCGATCCGCACATCGGTCTTTTGCACCGGGCCACGGAAAAACTCGCCGAGCACAAGACCTACATCCAGTCGCTTCCGTACATGGACCGGCTCGATTACGTGTCGATGATGTGCAACGAGCACGCGTACTGCATGGCGATCGAGCGGCTGCTCGGTCTCGAAGTGCCCGAACGCGCGCAATACATCCGCGTGATGTTCGACGAGATCACACGTATCCTCAATCACTTGCTGTGGCTGGGATGCCACGCTCTGGACGTTGGCGCGATGACGCCATTCCTGTATGCGTTCCGCGAGCGCGAGGACCTGTTCGACGCGTACGAGGCCGTGTCGGGCGCGCGAATGCACGCGGCGTACTACCGGCCGGGCGGTGTCTACCGGGACCTGCCGGAGCGGATGCCGCAACACCAGCCGTCGAAGCTCAAGAATGCCAAGGCGCTGGCGCGGATGAACGAAAATCGTCAGGGATCGCTGCTCGACTTCATCGACGACTTCGTGCGCCGCTTCCCGAAATGCGTCGACGAGTACGAGGA